>CAXAVQ010000491.1:0-1521 GCA_963971985.1 uncultured bacterium | reverse complement strand
ATCCAGGGCAGCCTGGACTCGATCACCCGCCAGCACGAACTGCAGGGCCTCGCGGGCCTCGGCTACCACTTCGTCATCGGCAACGGCAACGGCGCCGAAGACGGCGAACTGCTCGTCGGCTACCGCTGGTCGCAGCAGTTGCCCGGTGCTCACGTCGCCGGCCCGCTCTCGGAGCAGTACAACGCCACGAAGATCGGCATCTGCCTCGTGGGCGACGGCGACAGCCGCTCGTTCACGCCCGAGCAGGTCTCGACGCTGATGCAGATCGTTCGCGGCCTGCAAGACGAGTTCGGCATCGCTGACGACGCGGTGGAACTGCATCGCGATGTGGCCTCGACCAGTTCGCCGGGTCGGTTCTTCCCGCAGGCCAGCTTCGAGCAGGGCCTGCTCCACGCGAGTCGCTGAACCGGTATCCTTCGTGATCGATGATTCCTGCCCCCGCCGGGTTTCGCATCAGGCGGGGGTTTTTTCTTGATTCGCGATCTGTCGGTCCGGAGGGTCAGGGCAAGGGTCCGAAAGGCGTGTGGGTTCTCGGTCGCAACGGGTGAACCGGTCCAGCCTGCGGCGGTTATGACGACGCCGGAGCGGGTCTCCACTTTCGGTCGGCGTGGTCGGCTGAAAGCGCATCCGCCGGACGCCGATGAACGAAAGCAGCGGCGGCGCCGGGCAATCCTGCCTTCGGCCCGGCGTTGAGCGACGATGGAGTCGCACCGGGGAGGGGCCGCCGGAGGAGGGGCTCCGTTGAATCTGTTGAGGACCATCGCCATACTACCCCTCACCCATGACCGACCGCGTCCGGCTGCGAGAGCGATCCGAGACGAATCGAGCCCGAACGCAGCCCTTCCAGGTAGAAATGTGAAGCACTACACCCCTGCCAAACCCGGAACGAAACTCGCGGGCTTTCATGTCCTCGGCGAGATCGGTCGCGGCGCGGCCTCGACGATCTACCTGGTGCAGGACCAGAAGAACAAGCAGATCTGGGCCCTCAAGCACGTCCGCAAGGACGGGCCGAAGGACCAGCGCTTCCTCGATCAGGCCATCGCCGAGTACGAGGTGGCCGGGAAGATCGATTCCGAGCACGTTCGCGGCATCGACCGGGTCATCAAGAGCCGACAGAAGCTGATCTCCATCAAGGAGCTGTTCCTGGTCATGGAGTACGTGGACGGCGTGTCGGTCGAGCTGCACCCGCCAACGACCTTCGAGCAGGCGCTGGACATCTTCCTGCAGACCGCCAAGGGCCTGTCGGATATCCACACCGCCGGGTTCGTCCACGCCGACATGAAGCCGAACAACATCGTGATCTGCGAAGACGGCACGGTGAAGATCATCGACCTCGGTCAGGCCTGCGCGATCGGGACGGTCAAGGAGCGGATCCA
Organism: uncultured bacterium; assembly: GCA_963971985.1. Taxonomy (GTDB): domain Bacteria; phylum Planctomycetota; class Phycisphaerae; order Phycisphaerales; family UBA1924; genus JANSXG01. Next base: position 145 of record CAXAVQ010000491.1, on the reverse strand, counting down.
GGGCACGCCGGATTACATCGCGCCCGAGCAGGTGCACCGTCGGCAGATCACGCCCAAGACCGACATCTACAACTTCGGCGCGACGATGTATTGGGTGCTCACGCAGCAGCACATCCCCACGGCGATGAGCAGCAAGAGCGACTCG
>CAXAVQ010000490.1:0-1533 GCA_963971985.1 uncultured bacterium | reverse complement strand
GCAGAACCCCCCCCGGCGCAAGCCAGACAGGGCGCTGCTGGCCGACCCTACACGCAGCACCGCGCGAGAGACGGGTGGGTCTACTGCCCCGCCGTGATCGACGCATACTCGCGCCGGATCGTGGGCTGGTCGATCTCTGACCGGATCACCGCAGAGATCGTCGTCGATGCCCTCGAGATGGCCCGCTGGCGACGCCGACCCAACCCGGGACCGTGGTTCATGCGGACCGCGGAGCGCAATACACCAGCTGGCTCTTCGGGCACCGGCTGCGCCAAGCCGGGCTGCTCGGATCGATGGGCAGAGTCGCCTCCAGCGTCGACAACGCCCTCATCGAGAGCTTCTGGTCCACGATGCAACGCGAGCTCCTCGACCGCACCGTCTGGGACTCGCGGGCACAGCTCGCGTCGGCGATGTTCGAGTGGATCGAGGGCTTCTACAACCCCCGCCGCCGGCACACCAGCCTCGGCAACATCAGTCCCGCCGACTACGAAGCACTTCACACCGCCGCAGAAATCGCGGCATGATCAACACACAAGAACCGTCCGGGAAACCGGGTCAGGCTCCCGTCCCTCGTGGACTATTCCGCATCGTTGCACGCCCTCGAATCTCATCGTTACTCGGGTGCGGTGTCCATCGAGATGCGATCCGCGGCGCGCGGCACGAACCTCCGTCGAATGTCGGCGGCAATTCTCACGACTCGTCGCGCAGCGAACGCAGCGGGAGTCCACCTCTGAACCCGTGCTAGCCCGGGGGGACAAGCTCAAACGCGGGGGCGGCGTAACGAGACGTACTCGAATGGATCCTCCCGGGGCTGCCAGGCAAGCGAAGCCTTCGCGTACGCCGGGTCGGCGACGCTGAACGACCGGATCGAGGCGTCGCCGTCCACGTAGCGATCCGGACACGCCGCAGCCAACTGGGAGTTGTCCACTCCCCTGCCGCTGCCAATGTTCACCGCACCGATGACGTCATCCCGCTGGGCGGCGAGGAGCAGCGCGCTCGCGACGTCGTCGACATGCACATAATCACGAACGAAGTGCGGCGTCACGGCCAGAACAGGGGGCGGCCCTTCGACCAGCGCGTTGAGGAGGGAATCCCGACAGCCAGGCCCGAAAACGTTGAAGATGCGAGCGCTAGCGGCAGATAGGCCGCGATCGAGCGCGAACCTCTCGAGTTGACGCTCCGCCGTGATCTTCTCCGTTGCGTAAGCCGACACGCCTTCGGTGGGATCCGATTCTCTCCTGGGCGCTCGATGACGATCACCGTAGACAGCAGCAGAGGATGCCAGAACGAAGCGGCTCACACCTGCCTGGACTGCAAGTGAGGCAACCCGAAGCATCTGCTCCACGGCGGTGTCGATCTGCCGGTCACTTGCCCCTCTCTGTGCCCGCACAAGATAGACGAGCGCCTCGGGACGCACGCTCCGAAGGATCGCCTCCACCTGAGCGGGAATCGCCACGTCAACGGTCAATGATCCGCTTCTGCTTGTCGCCACAACGGGGAGATCGTGAACCCCGGAAAGGCGTGACACGGCTC
>CAXAVQ010000489.1:0-1541 GCA_963971985.1 uncultured bacterium | reverse complement strand
CCGAAGTTGGAAAGCACCAGGTTGAGATCGGCAAGATCGACGGTCCCGTCGGCGTTGACATCACCATCGTCAGTGGCTTGCCCGAAATTCCCGAGCACGAGGTTCAGGTCAGCGAGATCGACCGAGCCGTTGCCATCCGCATCGGCGTCGCACAGCGGGGCTCCGGTGATGGTGATGTCTGAGACGCTGAAGTCTGCTCCCGAGAGCCCCGTTCCACTGGTGGCGGTCACCCGGACGCGCGCCTGAGACGTGCCGATGTCGGGCACGGTCCAGAGATAGACGCCGTCGTTTGTTTCGTCAGACGCGATCGGGATTTCGAAGGAGTCGCCGCCGTCGGTCGAAAGATCGATCGTGATGGTCAGGGGCTGCGGGACTGGCGTATCGGTCAGCCAGCGGATCGCGACGTTGTCACCGGGATCGAGCGTTTCGCCGCCGCGGAGCGTCTCGAGGTAAGCCGTCGGGTTGTCTCCGCCGAGGTGTGCCGGGATGTGCATGGTGATGCAGTGCATGACGCCGGCCGCGGTGACAATGCCCTGGCAGTTGATCGGCACGATGGTTTTGTCGGGCATCGCCGTGGCCCACGCGTCGAGCGCTTCCTGGTTGTGCTGCACCACGCTGGAGTTGGTGTAGGTCGGAACGAGGACGATGTCGTTGCACATGACCACGTTGGTATAGGTGTAGTGCGTGCCGCCGACGCTGCGTGCCGGGACGCGCGTGATGGTCCAGCCCTCGCTCGTGAGTTGCGAGGCCAGGCCGTCGGCGACCTGGTCCTGGATCGATCCGCTGTTGAAGGGCCAGTCGCTGATCACCGCCGATTGCGGTCCGGTGACCTGCAGCCACATGTCGATGTGTTGCGTGGAGTCGATGAACGACGGGTACGCGTTGGTGATCTGGGTGTCGATGCCCTGGTAGTCCTGCCATATCTCGACGATTTCAGGCTCGGACAGGGACGGGTTTTCGTCGGCGATGAGTTCTGTGGAGAACCCTTGGAACTGCGAGTTGAGGTGGTAATTGCCGCCGCCGTGGACGAGCGGGAGTTCGTAGTACGCGTGGTCGAGCTGCTGCGCGAACCAGGCGTTGTAGGAGTTGTCGCTCGGGCGGGGACGGTTATAGGTGTGATCGACGACCGCACGCACGTTTCCGATATACATGTAACGGGGACCGTAATCGCGGATCCAGATGGTGTCGGTGCCGCGGATCATCGTGTGGACCTTCGACATGTCGGCGCCGGCTGCCTGCAAGGTGTTCGAGACCGAATTCGCCTCAGACGCCGTGTCCACCGCGACGTAGACGTGCGCCTCACCAGCATTGGTGATCTGTACCGCCATCTGACGCAGGATCGTGGTCCATGACGAGGGGCCCTCCCAGGCGAGGCAGATGCCGTGGACCGGCTCGTACTCGGCGGTCGCGCGGAAGTCCGAACCGGTGGGCGGCTGGGTCGCTCCGCGATCCGGGGCGACGATGGGGTGCTGCTCGATCCACCGCTGCTCGGCCGGGGTCATCGAACGCGGCACCGCCTCGCCCTCGGGGTAGTTCGGGCG
>CAXAVQ010000488.1:0-1573 GCA_963971985.1 uncultured bacterium | reverse complement strand
TTGTCGCCGAGCATGAAGAAGTGGTCCGGGCCGAGCGTGACGAGGTCGTCGGGATGCCAGGCGAACGCGCGTCGCGGCGAGCCGAGCCCGTTATGGAACGGGCGGTAGTAGATATCGCGATCGAGCCCGACGCGATGCAGCGTCACCGGAGAGCCCTCGAAGCCGAACGAGACCGAAGGGCGCCCGTGCGCTTCGTAGGTTGCGGCGTTGAGCAGGCTGTCGAAGTTGGAGCGGGGGTTGGCCTCGGTCGAGCCAGGGAGGGAGCGGAGGTTCTCGAACGTCCGCCCCGTGGTGAACTGGAGGCGATCGTCCGGCGACCAGTCGTAGCGCGCCGGCTGGCCGATGCGTTCGCCGTCGATGACGAGCAGGAGCTGCTGGTCGTGGTGCCAGAACTCGACATTGGTCGTGCGCCCGGCCCGGAAACTCGGAGCGTCCGCGTCGGACAGGGTCGTCCATGATTCCTCCGACGACGCGCCGAGCGGGCGCATCCGGATCGCGGCGCGTCCGTTGCCGATGATCGCGCGGAACTCGTGCTGTCGCGCGGTGAGCGAGATCGTGGTGGTCAGCCCGTCGGTCTCGGGTTGGACGCCGGCCCGGACACGCACATCGGCGACGGGATAGATCGGCGTGCCGCGACCGCGCTGCCAGTTCGGCGTGCCGTCGTTGTACGGCTCGAAGTCGGTCACCGGCCAGCGGACGCCGTCCCACTCGAGCGTGGTCGGCTCGCTCGACGCGTAGGTGTATGAACGCTGACCGTCGATCGTCCACGACGACTCGTTCGCGCCGGCCAGCCACGGCGAATCGAAGTAGCGGACCGTGTTCAACTGCGGGTTCAGCGGCGTGTACTCGCTGGAGAAGACCGGCTGCCAGAGGGCCCGCTGGACCTCGAACGGCTTGCGCTGGATCTGCCACGCGTCCCGCTCCAGAGCGAGCCCGGCGATGTCGGCACCCTCGCCCGCGGCGATCAGCGGCGTGGTGAACACATCACCCTCGACGATCCACAGGTGCTCGTTGGGCAGGCCGACCAGACGCTTGATGTAGTTCTGCTCGGCCCCGGTCGGATTCTTGAACACGACGACCTCGAAGCGACGGGGCGGTCGCACCTCATAAAGGTACTTCTGCACCAGGATCCGGTCGCCGGCGCGGGTGCGCTTGGCTTCGGGGATCGGTGACCCGGTCCGGTCGGGATGGGAGGATTCGTAAGGGAAGCCGGTCATCGGGTCCATGAGGGCGGGGTTCTCGCCGCCATAGCGACGCCCGTCCGCCCCTTGGACCGGTCCCTGGATGCCGAAGGGCATGTCGCCGGCGTAATACCAAGGTCCGATCGGCCAGTTGTAGCCGGTCTCCGGGCCCTGGGCGCGCATGTGGGCGCCCAGCAGCGTCGGGGCCATGGATCCGGTGGGGATGCGATAGGCCTCGATCAGGTAGAGCTTGAAGATCAACGCCATCGCGAGCGAGATCACCAGCGAGATCAGGGTTTCCTTGATCGAACCCTCGGGCTTGGGTTTGCGCGTCTTCACGTCGGTCGGCGGGTTGCTGCTGTGATCGCTCATCGCGCACACCTTATCGGCTC
>CAXAVQ010000487.1:0-1574 GCA_963971985.1 uncultured bacterium | reverse complement strand
CCGAAGAGCGCCTGCTCGAAGAAGCGGGCGAAGCGCCCCAGACCCCGCAGACCTGATCCGGACCCGATCGACATCCGATCCGGGTTCTCTGAAAGGAGCCAGCGCACATGGACGGCACCACCCGCATCGGGATCGCCTGCCTGTCGCTGGTGATCCTCTGGATCGTGGTCTACTGGGCCACGCCCGCGCCGGAGACGACCGAGGCCCCTCCGCGCGTGACCTACCAGCAGCCGCTTGAGCCAGCCGGTGTCGATCCCCCGGTCGATCCGACGCCGCAGCAACTCGAGCAGCCGGAAGACCAGGCAGAGCAGCCCGAGGGGGGGGATACAGAGCAGAGCGCTTCGCCCGACCCGGAACCGCCTCGGATCATCCCGCCGACGTTCGCCGAGTACACCGTTCAGGAGGGCGACAACGCATGGACCATCTCCGAGCGGTTCTACGGCACGCGCGAACACTGGGCGTCGGTCCTGCTCTCGAACCCGACGGTCGACGCCCGGCGTCTTTTCCGCGTCGGGCGCGTCATCAAGGTCGCCAAAGACCCGCAGAACATCCAGGGCATCCGCTCCGATGAGGAGCCGGCCCCGGCACCTCGCATGGACTACATCGAATACCGCGTCGAGAGCGGCGACAGCCTCTCGGCCATCTCACAGGCGATCTACGGGCGTGCATCGCTCTGGCGCTTCATTCAGAGCGCGAACGCCGATCAGGTCAACGCGAACGGAACCAATCTCAGGCCGGGTATGATCCTCAAGATCCCTCCACCGCCCGCGGACTGACCCGTCGCCCCTCTCAACCAGCCCAGAGCCAGCACATGAACCAGACCAACCAGACATCCGGACCGACCGTTCTGGTCACCGGCGGCTGCGGCTTCGTCGGGTCGAACCTCGTCGCCCGCCTCGTCTCCGAGCACCCCGGCGCCGACCTGTTCGTCATCGACGACTTCCGATCGTCCAGCTTCGCCAACCTCGTCGAAGCCTGCGACCGCGCAAGCGTCGGCCCATTCACCGGGACCGTCCACGGCTGGAGCACGAACGAGATCGACTGGGAAGAGGTCATCGACGCGATCTCGCCCGATGCCGTGTTCCACCTCGCCGCCATCACCGACACCACGGTCATGGACGAGCGGATCATGCTCGAGGGCAACGTCGAGGGCTTCCGCGACCTCATGATCGCGACCGCCGGGCGGGAGATCCCGCTCGTGTATGCCTCCTCGGCCGCGACTTACGGCACCCCGCCCCAGACCGGCGCCCGCGTGCCGTTCCCGGTGGATGCCGCCGGCAGGCCCAACAACATCTACGGCTTCAGCAAATGGCTCATGGAGTGCGAGCACCGGCGCTTCGCCCGTGAGTGGGAGCAGCAGTCGGGGACCACGCCCCACATTGTCGGCCTGCGCTACTTCAACGTGTTCGGCCCCGGGGAAGCGCGCAAGGGCAAGATGGCCTCGATCGCCTATCAACTCGCCCAGCAGATGCTCGCCGGCAAGCGTCCGCGCCTGTTCGCCGACGGCTCGCAGGCCCGCGACCAGGTGCACGTCGACGATGTCGTCTCCTGCACTATCGCCGGCTCGATGCACG
>CAXAVQ010000486.1:0-1576 GCA_963971985.1 uncultured bacterium | reverse complement strand
GCGATTGGCCCGAAACGGTCCAGCAACTCGTCCCCGACTATCTTGAAGCTATGCCCATCAACCCGCTGACCGGCGACCCCTTCGAATACGCCCACGCACCCGGCGAGCCCCCCTCCCTCGAATCCTTTGGCTTCGAGTACATGTTCAGCTACTGACTCGCGCAATCCCTGCCGCACCGTTCGGGCTGCTCAAGTCCGCCCGCCGGTTATCTGACCCCGCAACACGCGCAGGTCCCAAGTCGCGCTGGACCCGGCCCGATAGTCCCTTCACACTGTGAGGCCCACCGAGCTCATCGTCGAAGGACGACGACTCGACCTCGAGAACCTCCACCGCCTGGTCATCACCGACGAAGACCGCGGCGTCGAGATCGTCGAGCAGTACCTCGACCACCTCTTCGACGAAGAGACCTTCTCCGTCGGCAACATGCCCTGGGAAATGGCCGCAGCGCGCATCATGCCGCGCATCCAGCCGGTCAGCATCTTCGAGCATCTCTCCGAGGAACTCGTCGCCCACGTGCCGTTCGTCAACGACACCGTCATCGTCTTCGTCATCGACCTGCCCAACATGACCGTCAGCGTCACCACCGAGCAGATGCTCCGCTGGGGCAAGACCGCCGAAGACCTCGAAGAGGTCGCCCGCCAGAACCTCGACGAGTACGCGCCGGCCCTCGAGTTCAAGAGCCTCGAATCCGACGAGGGCGGCAAGGCCATCCTCCTCTCCATCCAAGACGGCTACGACGCCTCCCGGCTCCTGCTCTCCTCGCTCTTCCGCACCCTCGCGCCCGAGTTCGGCGGCGACTTCATGGTCGCCACCCCCAGCCGCGACATGTTCCTCGCCATCCCCGCCAACGAGCCCGGCTTCATCAGCCAGGTCACCGACAAGGTCGTCGAGGACTACGCCCGCCTGCCCTACCCCATCACCGACCGGCTCTTCTACGTCTGTCGCGACGGCATCGCGGGCACCAGCCGCAAGGCCGCCTGAAGCCCGATCTCTCTCCCGCCGATCGGCCCCGATCCCGCTATCCTCTCCGGTCCACCCACGCCCGTGAGGATGTTCGCGTGATCCTTCTGATCGACAACTACGACAGCTTCACCTTCAACCTCGTCCAGCGCATCGGCGAACTCGATGGCTCGGTCGACCTGCGCGTCGTCCGCAACGACAAGATCACCCCCGACGAGGTCGAGACCATCGATGGCGGCTCGCCCCCCGAGCGCATCATCGTCTCGCCCGGCCCCTGCTCCCCCACCGAGGCCGGCGTCTCCAACGCCATCGTCGAGCGCTTCTCCGGGCGCGTCCCGATCTTCGGCGTCTGCCTCGGGCACCAGTGCATCGGCTTCACCTCCGGCATGCCCGTCATCCGCCACAGCCGCATCATGCACGGCAAGACCAGCGAAGTCTTCCACGACAACAAAGGCATCTTCGAGGGCCTGTCCAACCCCTTCATCGCCACCCGCTACCACTCGCTGGTGGTCGATGTCGCCGCCGGAGCACCCGACGGCTGGGAGATCTCAGCGTGGTCCGAAGAACCGGCCCACGATGGACGCCCCGCCGGCAAGGTCGTCATGGGTCTTCGCAA
>CAXAVQ010000485.1:0-1577 GCA_963971985.1 uncultured bacterium | reverse complement strand
CGCCTGAGGGCGAGCCTCGTTCTGGGCGATGCTCCATACGGGCCCAGCCTGCGTCACTGAAGCGCAGAGCAGCAAACCGAGTGTCGATTTCAGTACTCGCTTCATTTCAGCCCCCCTGACCGGCCTTGGGATGACGCGCTCTCCAGCATCGACCAACCGGTCTGCTGGAACGCGGGGAATCGAGCCATGGTTGCGGCGATCAGAGTCTGATCCATTTCGTCGATATTCAGAACCAGTTCGAGACCGGTCTGCTCCGAAAGGGTGCGGTGCAAGCAAAGCTGCATGGAGTACGCCCGTTCGCGCATCGCCCAGTGATCGAGCGATTCCGCGATATCCAGCGTGTACTCGAGGAGCGGCTTCATCCGCGTCTGCAGAGCGGCTCCCTGCAAAGACCGCATGGCGATATTTGTCGCGAAAATGCAGTTCCAGCCCCAGCTCTCCAGCCAGTCACCGCGGGGTTGCTCGGCTACGGAGAGTGCTTGATCCACTCGTTCGAGGATCCGGTCCACGGCCTCGGCGCTATCCGTGTCCCCGCGATGGCACAGGCACTCGGTGATCGCGGCTTCACACGTATTCGCGATGCCGGCCAACTGGTGATCCCGAAGGGAGTCACTCAGTTCACGGTACGCGTCTCGAGCGAGAGTCAGGTCGACGAGTGCGAGCTCGCGGTGGTGATCCGCCTGGTCGGGCTCGACCGCCATGAACCGTCTGCGGATGTTGCCTCGCAGGTAGTGCACGAACGCGACACGCTTCTGATCGACATCTCGCTCGGGAGGATGAGACTGGTAATGGTTGGCCAGGAGTTCGGCTGTCCCGAGCGCCGGCTCGAGATCCCACAGGCTGTACCACGCGTTGGCGAGCGTGGAGCGGAGGATGTTCCGGGTGTAGGTGCTGATCCCCTGCGTGGCGAGCCCGCGCCGGCATGCGTCGACTTCCTGGGTGTAGCGCCCGAGGCCGTCCCAGCCGGACGCTTCCATGGCGCACGAGAAGGCGCGACGTTCGTCGTTTTCCGCGACCGAATACATGCGTGACGCGAGATCGACCATATCGCGGTAGCGCCCGTCGTCGTGGGCTTCTCTCGCTTCGGAATACAGCAGTTCGAACGTCTTGTCGGGCTGGTTCGATTTGCTCGGCTTCCGCTCGACGAACGCGGCTGCACCGCTGCCCGAACCGTTCCAGATCGTTTCGAGGACGGCGCCGACAGGCCAGTCGAGCGCCTTGGCGAGGGCGACCACGAAGTCGCTCTTGGGGTTGCCGCTGTCTGGGTAGACCTTGGTCGGGTCCCGGTGAAGGTGACGGGCGAGTTGGGCCCGACTCCAACCTCGCGTCGTCCTGGCGAGATCGATGAGCCTGTGAAGGCGTTCGGTGCGGGCCTGTCCTGGCGTCATGGTCTTCCGTTCCTCCGATCCGAACGCGGCACTTCGCCGTGTTCGTACGTTCCAATACGTACATTCTGGCGCATCGTTCCACTCAAGGCAGGGCGAAACCGGCATAAGGCACCGGTTTCTCAAAGATATACCCTATCAAATACCGATCAATGTAGGCGAAAACTAATGGCTGATTTCAAGATCCAGTTC
>CAXAVQ010000484.1:0-1578 GCA_963971985.1 uncultured bacterium | reverse complement strand
CGGACGCTTCGGCGGCAACAAGCCCGTCGTCAGCACCTGCCAGGACTGCCACATGCCCGACACCAACGGGCGCGGCTGCTTCTTCCCCAACTACGAGTTCCGCAACGACCTCGCCTACCACTCGTGGGCCGGCGCCAACCTGTTCGCCCTCGACATGATGCTCGAGATGTACTCCGGCGGCTCCGTCACCATCTCCGGTCCCGACGGCGAGATCCTTACCGTCCCCGAACTCACTTCCGACTACCAGAACTTCATGGTCCTCGCCAAGGGCGACACCGAGTACATGCTCGAAAACGCCACCGACCTCGAACTCAACCAGGCCGGCTCCAAGCTCGTGACCCGTGTCATCAACGAGTGCGGGCACAAACTCATGACCGGCTACCCCGAGGGTCGCCGGATCTGGATCAATGTGCAGTTCCGCGACGCCGGCGGCAACGTCATCGCCGAACACGGCGCGTACGACCTCGACACCGCCGAACTCACCGACGACACCAAGGTCTACGAGGTCAAGCACGGCATCGACGAGTACATGTCCGGGGTCACCGGCTTGCCCGCCGGCAAGAGCTTCCACCTCGCGCTCAACAACGAGATCCTCTTCGACAACCGCATCCCCTCGCGCGGCTTCACCAACGAGGCCTACGAGTCGGTCGGCTCGCCCGTTGTCGGCTACTCCTATGAGGACGGCCAGCACTGGGACGACACGCCCTTCTGCATCCCCGCGGGCGCAGCCGAGGCCGAGGTCACCGTCTACTACCAGACCGCCTCGAAGGACTACATCGAGTTCCTGCGCGACGCGAACACCACCACCGACTTCGGCCAGCAGGTCTACGACGCCTGGGTCGCCGTCGGCAAGGCCGCCCCGTTCGCGATGGACAACCAGGTCATCTCGCTCGGCGGGTTCGTGTCCGGTGATGTGAACGGTGACAACGCCGTGGACCTCGCCGACCTGAACCTCGTGCTCGCGAACTTCGGTCAGTCCAGCCCGGCCGGTGTGCTCGACGGCGACGCCAACTGCGACAACAGCGTCGATCTGGCCGACCTGAATACGGTTCTTGCGAACTTCGGCAGCAGTCTCTGATATTCTGGTCGTGTCTCCGGGAGAAGGAGGAGCGACCATGAAGCGTGCACTGACCACTATCGGATTTCTGGCCCTGTCTATCGCGGGACCACTGCTGTCCGGCTGCTCGAACGCCGGACCGTCTTTCGGCCAGACGCGTCACACCAGCCACATCTGGCAGACCGACGCCGAGGCGACGATCGGTCTGCTCGCCGAGCGGTACCCCGAAGAGGCCGACGAGATCGCCGGTGCGCGTATCGATCAACTCGCCGGCGGCGTCCATAACGTCATGCTGGAACTGTCCAGCGACAAGAGTTATGTCCTCCACCTCGGCACGCTCGATGATATCCACGAGTCGTACGGCACGTGGCGACACTCGACGACTCGCTCCGGCACCACCGTCAGGCTCTCGCCCTCGCCGACGCTGCCGGACGACGATTACAACCGCTTTGTCCGCACATGGGTGGTCGAGATCGACAACTCGAATACCCGCGCTCGGATCAAGTCGCTGAGTGAAGTGG
>CAXAVQ010000483.1:0-1582 GCA_963971985.1 uncultured bacterium | reverse complement strand
GGATCGGCTGCTCGAAGGTGATCGTGAATTCCATCGACCCGAACTTGTTGTAGTCGTTGCCGACGAGTTCCTGGTGGATGAAATAGCTGTCGATCTCAGTGCCGGCGGGGATCGCGAAGGGCTGGGCCGGGCGGGCGAAGCGGTGGTAGGTGCCGTCGTTGCCCGGGATGTCCGCCATCAAACCGTTCTGAAGCGTGTGTCCGGTGGTTTCGACGTACAGCGCCATGTGCTCATCATTGGCCATGTCGCCCCACTTGAACGAGAGCGGAGCCTCGGTTTCGGGGACGAGTTCGAGCTGGCCCGAGTAATTGGCGATGCCGGCTGAGGCCGAACCGGCCACAAGCAGGGACACAGCGATAGCGCTCGCAGAAATGGTGCGTGTCATGTGAAACTCTCTCTTCCGTTGTCTGAGATGCGATCCCGAAGCCCGTGGGCCGACCCCCTGTGCAGGGCCGCGCCGTCCGGGATGAAACCACATCACCTGTACCACACAAGCATGCGCAGAAATGACCGAGGGTCACGCGCTGTCTTGAAGTTTTTGGGTACCTAACCCCAGAAAACGCATCGACTTAGGGTAATCCGACGCTGATCGGACCAATGTGCGACCGATAACCGCGATCCGCGTACTATTCCCCTGTTGTAGGGTGGAGACAGAATCGGTCATCAAGCCGGATCTCGCCGCGCGAACGGGCCTGGCGCAGCCCCTCGTAGACGACCGTACAGACCGAAACCGCCTGGTTCAGGCTCCGCTCGCCGGGCATCATCGGCAGACGTAGGCCGCGGTCCGGGTATCGGTCGAGGATCTCGTCGGGCAGGCCGGTGGTTTCGCGACCGAAGACCAGGGCATCCCCCAGTTGCAGGTCGACATCCCACACGCAGCGCGTCGCGCGGGTCGAGAGCAGCCAGAGCCGGGGCGGGCCTTTCTGGGCCAGCGCATCGACGCAGGCCTCCCAGTCCGCGTGCTCCCGGACGCCGAGCCGGGGCCAGTAGTCCAGCCCGGCCCGTCGACAGGCCTTCTCGTCGGTGTCGAAACCGAGCGGGTGGACCAGATGGAGCGCGCAGCCCGTCGCGACGCAGGTGCGACCGATGTTGCCGGTATTGTTGGGGATCTCCGGCTGGTGAAGCACGATGTGGAAGTGCGGCGAGGGGTTGGAGGCGGAGGCATCGTCCATGCCGAGACAATACCGCGTCCGCGGGCCCCGACCGCGTCCGCGTCGCCAGGTCTGGATTTCATGAACGCGAAGCAGCACCCATCCGAGCACGAGGCCAAAGCCGACCTGCGCCACGCGATGCGCGAGCGCCTGCGATCGATGGACCACGCGAACGCCGCGGCGGCGTCCCTGTCGATCTGCAGTCACCTGGGCCAAGCGCTCGCGGATACCGATGGTCCGGTGCTCTCGTTCGCGCCGATCCGGCGGGTGAACGCTGGGATCGACCGCCCTGAGGAGGTCGATCTGGGTGATCTTCACCACGCGCTGGTCGCGCAGGGTCGCCTCGCGCTCCCCCGGATCGACTGGGACAATCGCACGATGCGGGCGTGGCTGCTCCCACGCGCGGAACGCCTCGACGGCTCGCGCGATCT
>CAXAVQ010000482.1:0-1604 GCA_963971985.1 uncultured bacterium | reverse complement strand
GGGAGCCGATGGAGGTGATGGGTGAGAAGGTAGTCTCCAAGGCCCTCGACAACCGCTTCGCCTGCTGGGTCGCCATCGAAGCGGTCCGGGCGATCCATGAGTCCGGCAAGCCCCACGCGTGCGACCTGTTCGTGGCGTTCACCGTGCAGGAGGAAGTCGGGCTCCGCGGGGCCAAGGTCGCGGCGAACAGCGTGCAGCCGGACTTCGGCATCGGCCTCGATGTCTCGCTCTCGTGCGACACGCCGGGCGTGCCGAAGGAGGAGAGCGTGACCAAGCAGGGTGAGGGCGTCGGCCTGCACGTCATGGACGGCTCGTTCATCAGCGACCACGAGATGATCGATGAACTCGAGGCGCTGGCCAAGAAGAACCGCATCAAGTACCAGCGGACCATCCTCGCCCGAGGCGGGCAGGACGGCGCGGCTCTGCAGCAGGCTATGAGCGGTGCCCGGGCAGCCGGACTCGTCTGCGGCACGCGCTACATCCACACCGTGACCGAGATGATCGACCAGCGCGATCTCGCAGCCGCCCGCGACCTGCTCGCGGCGTACATCCCGACGGTGAAGTAAGCGTCGCCTGACACGTTGTTTTCAATGAAAAAGGGCGTCCCGATCGGGACGCCCTTTCTAATGCGCATCAGTCGAAGCTGATCAACGGTCGGATTCGGGGATGCCCATGCCGCTGCGGTCCGGACCGGCCGGACGCTCGGGAGCGCGGTACGGGTTGGCCTTGATCTCCTCGAGTACGACCTGGATGGCGGCGTTGAGCTGCGGGTCTTCGACGGTCATCGGGTCGCCGTCGTCGATCATCAGGGCCGGGTCGTCGATGACCTGGATGTCCGGGTCAACGCCGTGGCCCTCGATGCCCCACGTGCCGTCCTTCTCGTAGAAGCCGAAGGTCGGGACCGCGGTGTAGCCGCCGTCGATCAGCGAGGGATTGCCCGAGATGCCGACGAGACCGCCCCAGGTCCGGGTGCCGACGAGCTTGCCGAGGCCGTTCTCGCGGAACAGCCAGGGGAACATGTCGCCGCCGGAACCGGCGAGGCCGTTGATCAGCATGACCTGCGCACCCTGGTGCGAGTCGTACGGCCACGGCCAGTCCTTGCCGTGGCGACGAGCCCAGTAGTTGGTGCGCGGACGGTTGAGCACCTCGATGAAGCGGGTCGGGATCTGGCCGCCACCGTTCCAACGCTCGTCGATGATCAGGCCCTCCTTGTCGATCTGGCCGTAGAACTGGCGGAAGAGGTCGTTCTGGCCATCGACACCGGTGTTGGGCACGTAGATGTAGCCCACCTTGCCGTCGGTGACCTCGTCGACGTAGCGTCGGTTCATCTCGATCCAGTCGCGGTAGCGGAGGTCGTTGTCCGAGGACATCGTCTTCACGACCACTTCGCGCTGGTTCTCAGAGCCCCATGACGGCTGGTCGCTCACCGTCATGACAGTGGTTTTGCCAGCCATGTCGATCAGTGCAGCGTAGATGTCTTTCTCGGTGTCGATCTCCATGCCGTTGATCGCGAGCACGTAGTCGCCGACGGAGACATCGACGCCGGGCTGGCTCAGCGGACCGCGCGCGTCGGCGTCCCACGCCGCGCCTTCGTAGATGCGCGT
>CAXAVQ010000481.1:0-1623 GCA_963971985.1 uncultured bacterium | reverse complement strand
CCTGGATGCTCGCGACGCGGACGAGCCCGGCGTCGGTCGTCATGATGGAGCCGGGCATCAGCTTGCCGAGTTCGACGAGCATCTGGTCAACGTCTTTTCCGGCAACGATCGTCGAATCGATCGTGATATCCATGCGTGGGTTCTTTTGGAGCTTGCCCAGAATATCCAGCCCGCGTCGACCGCGGGCTCGTTTCAGCTTGTCTCCTGAGTCGCTCAATGTTTGTAGCTCATCGATGACGAATCGGGGAACGACCAGCGGTACCTGGAGTAGGCCGACCTCCGAGATGTCGAGGATGCGACCGTCGATGAGGGCCGAGGTATCGAGGATGAACGGCTTGGTGCCGCGGATCTGTTTGGCGAATTCGACGTATGGAATGACGAGACGGAAATCGTCCTGGGTCTGCAGGATGGTCGAGGCGCCGAGGTACGACAGGCCGAGACCGAGGATGACCTTGACCAGCAGGGAGACGCGCTCGACGAAAGCCTGTTGCTCGTCCGGGGTGCCGCTGTCCAGGTAGAAGACATTCACAAAGAAATCGATCAGCAGTCCGAGCAGGATCGTGAGGATCAACCCGGCGAACGCGCCGAACAGGATCGCGGAGACCGCGCTGAGTTTCTTGCGGTTCGTGAGGATATCGAGGCCGGTGACGACGAAGAAGAAGATCGCCGTGCCGCCGGCGAGCAGCCACCAGTAGTTGCTGAGTTGGACGCCGGACGTGGTCTCGGTGGACTCGGAGACGATGCCGAGGGCCACGATCACGCTGAGCAGGATGACGAACACGATCCGCAGGTAGCCGATCAGGCGGTTGCGCTGGCGCTCCTCGCGATCGCGCTCACGAATCATGGTCACCGGGGCCTCGTTCTCCATCGATCCTCATTTCCGTCGTCGCGAAGGGCTCGTGGCGACTGGGTATTCTCGAATCAGGTCTACAGAGTCTATCGGCAGATGATGCGTGGCAGAGCCCACACGCCCGGAAAGGGGCTACGCCCACACCAGCCCGGTGTTCGATACAATCCTCCGTCCGCGAGTTCGCTCGCATCGGTTGGCGGCCGGGCCCGTTGCACGGGTGGCTCGTGAACCGGGTCAGGCCTTGATCGGAGCAGCCCTAAGCGGAAGCTGCCCGGTGCCGGCGGTGTCCTGGTCGCCAACCGAGTCGAGCGACTCGCGTTTTTACTTTTTGCTGGGCTCCGGCGGAGAATCCGCATGGATCGCATCATCGCCATCGACTGGTCCGGCGCGAAGGCGCGAGGTGGACGGGGAGCAATCGCCCTTGCCGAGGTTGTCGGCGGCGAGGTTGCCCGCCTCGACGCGTCGCTCGACCGAGACGCTGCGATGCGGGCGGTGATGGAGACGCCCGAAGACGGCTCGACGATGGTCGCGCTCGATTTCGCCTTCTCGCTGCCCCGCTGGTACCTGCGCGAGCGTGGCCTACGCCGACCGACCCAGTTGTGGCGCACGCTCGTGAAGGACGACGCTTTCGGCGCGGAATCGTTGATCGCCCGCTGCGATCCGCCGTTCTGGGGCAGGCCGGGCAAACCGAGGCCTCACGAGCCCGAACTGGGGTTCCGTCGGGCCGATCGCCTGCACGGCGCCAAGCCGGTGTTCCAACTCGGCGGGGCGGG
>CAXAVQ010000480.1:0-1625 GCA_963971985.1 uncultured bacterium | reverse complement strand
TGTGCCAGTGCCCCCAGCCGAGGGTCGCGAGCTCGAGATCCTCGACCGTCTTCCACGGCCCCGAACGCGCGGGCCCGCGGACGAGTTCGGCCTTGTAGTAGCCGTTCACCGTCTCGGCGAGGGCGTTGATGCTCCTATAGTTGTCAACTCATGATTTCGTCGGTTCGGGGGTCGGTTTTCACGAGGTGGTAGACCTCGCGGATCACGTAGCGTTTCAGGCAGCGGATGATGTCCCGCTTGCTTTTGCCTTCGGCGGTGCGTCGGGCGACGTAGGCGATGGTCGGCTCGTGGAATCGCATCCTGACGATCACGGTCCGGTAAATCGCCGCGTTGAGTTGACGGTGTCCTCCGTGGTTGATGCGATGCTTCCCGCTGGTCATCCCTGAACCGGTCGGAATGGGGCTGATGCCGGCGAGCTTCGCGAACGCGGCTTCGCTTCTGATCCGTTCGGGGTTATCACCGGCGACGATGAGGATCTCTGCAGCGGTATCGACGCCGATGCCGAACTCATCAAGCAGGTGCGGGGCGCGTTGGAGGACGAGCTGCTCGATCTGCGTCTCGAGGTCCTTGATCTCGTCGTTGAGCGCGATCCACCGCTTCGCGATCGACCGGAGTGCGTGACGATTCGCGTCCTCTGGTGTTTCCAGGCCGCGGGGACGGAGCGCGGCGCAGTGTCTCGCGACCATCTTCTGCGTCTTCTTCGCGGTCTCTCGCCGCAGATCCTCGGTGGCGTGGACGAGCATCGCCTTGAGCGTGATCATCGCGCCAGTGCGGTCTCTCACCGCGGTATCGTGCGCGACTTTCAGCTGACGGATCATCTCGACGACACCGTCAGCGGTCTTCGGGACCGCGGTCGCGAACCCCGCGAGCACGGCCCGGGCGGCGTTCTCCGCGTCGAGAGTGTCGGACTTCCCGTTCAACCGCCGTAGGCGTCGGTCAGGGCGTGAGACCTCGATCACCTTGTGCCCATGGCGGCGGACGAACGAGGTGAGTCCGGCCCCGTAGGAGCCGGTTCCCTCGATCCCGAACGCGATGATCTTCCCGAAGCTCGCCGCCCACTCCAATAGCTGCTTGAAGCCGGCCGTGTCGGTCGAGATCGTCAGAGTCGCCAGGATCCCGCCGATCGAGTCCATCACAGCTGCGACGTGGATGTGCTTGTGCGTATCGACGCCGATCACTACGTGCCCGGAACGGACGCTCTCGATCTCGGTCATGTGTGCTGTCTCCTTCACCCGTTAGCGTTGTGTCACGCTGTCGCCGGCGGGTGGACAGGACTGTCATGGGGACGCGTTGTCGAGACTGCTCCAGGCTCCTATCAGGTCACGCCCGATCCGGCGGCAGCGGTTACTGCACGCCCGGCCGGAGGCTCGACAGATCAACGCCAAGGCACCATGCGGGCCAATCGTATGCAAGGGTCAGAACACTCCAGCCAGGACTACCCCATCCTCGCGAGATCGGGCAGAAAGAGACTGACAGTCGAACGAGTCGCCGACCGTTCCGGTGGAGGGGACGGCGCCGAGCTCGACGACCCGGTCGGTGTAGACGATCGACATGTAGTTCGAGCCGTGATCGGCGTGATGGATCAGCCCGGCCAGGTCGCCCGCGTTCCACGCGGCCATGTCGAG
>CAXAVQ010000479.1:0-1632 GCA_963971985.1 uncultured bacterium | reverse complement strand
AGGTCCGGAGCGTGGGTCATCGACAGGCCCCGCCCCAGACCACTGATGGACTCGGCCACCGTGAGCTCGTCGGACTCCCCGAAGGCGACCGACGACGCGACGTCGGAGAAGACGCACAGTTCACGGCGCACGTTCCCGAAGAGGCCTTCGCGCACGAAGAGATCGAAGTGGAGCATCTCGGCGGGCGTTCGGATCGCGCTGCCGAAGTGAGCGGTCTTGTCGAACTCGGTGGCGTGCGTCGGCGCGATGTCGCGCAGCACCTCGCCGGTCACGAGCGTGCGCTCGCCCTGCAGACCCACCCGGCCGGACACGAACTCGTCCTGCATCATGCCGTCGGGCGCCGGGGTGCGAACCAGCTCTGGGACCGGTTCGGAGCAGTACTCGGGGAGCACCGGGACATCGTTGTGCTGCTTCGCGGCCTTCGGGTCCAGCGCCTCGCGGCGCATGCCCGACTCCGGACGCTTCTCGTCGTCGACCGCGACGGACTGGTTCACGACCCATCGCACCCCAGGTCGGGTCTGGCGGAAGCCCATCAGACCTCGGACCTGGGCCATGTGGAAGTGGCGTTCGCGCTCCCGGGACGGCGCGAGGATGCTCAGCGCGAGCAGCGTTTTGCAGTGGGCCCCCCAGGTGTACGAGTTGCCCTCGTACGAGTGCTGTCGCCACCGCTCCTCGTCACGCTGCTCGCGGTCGGCGCAGTGCGAGTCGATGAGCATGTCGAACTCGATCTTGTCCGCGGCGTGGGTGCTCATGAGCGACTGGAAGCGTTCGCTCGCGCTGCGGATGGCGTCGAGCAGGTCAGACTCGACCCCCCGCTTCTTCGCGGCCTTCGAAAGCGCCTCGATGCTCCGGGCCGAGGGCATGTGCTTGGCGGCAACGAAGGGGTCGTCGCTGTACGCGACCTTGATGAGCTGCCACGCGAGTTTGCGATGGATGCCGAGGGTGTCGGCGATGGCCGAAACCGCCCTGGAGCCCGGGCATTTCAACTCGATGATCTTGCTGTAGGCGTCCCGGGCGATCGCGACGGTGTCGACGGTGTCCCGCTCGAAGGCTCTGGAGTTTCGGGATGAATCCTGCGGAGGCACGGCTTCACCTTAGCCTGTTTCAGAAACAATGCAAGCGCTGTTTCTGAAACAATCGAGAATCCTCTTCCCGGCGGGGTCATCGCGGGGAGGGGTCGCAAAAACGGAAATCGCCCCGCGCGGGTGGGCGGGGCGATCTCGTCGATCCCGAGCGGGTCGGGCATTCTAACGATTTCGGGCGTGGCGTGGTGACGGTTGAGCGGTTCCGGGGGGATAGACTGCCCGCCATGGGAATCCGCAACAAGCGACCGGACCTCAACGGCGTGCTCAACATCGATAAGCCGCTGGGATGGTCGAGCGCGAAGGTCTGCAACCTGGTTCGGCGTCTCAGCGCCGGCGCGAAGGTCGGGCACGCGGGGACACTGGATCCCCTGGCGACCGGCGTGCTGGTCGTCTGCCTGGGCAAAGCGACGAAGCGGATTCCGGGGTTCATGGACGACACCAAAGGGTACCGAGCGGAAGTCGACCTCACCGCGTTCAGCACGACCGATGACGCAGAGGGCGAGCGGACGGTTGTCGGGGTCGACGAGCCCCCCACCCTCGAGACGAT
>CAXAVQ010000478.1:0-1651 GCA_963971985.1 uncultured bacterium | reverse complement strand
GACGAACCGCTGCGACGCCGTGCGCGTGCCCTCGCCCGTGAAACTCATGGCGATGTCGGTGTAGGCCTCTTCCACACTGGTGCCGCCGTGGACCTCGATCGCCCGCGCCACCGTGTCCCACGCCTTCGCGAACCGCTGGTAGGTGAACGAGTCCGGCTCCAGAGCCCGCTCGCGCTCCCAGCCCCCGCTCTGCGCGTCGCCCGGGGCGTTGTCCTGCCCCAGTCCGGTCGTGCACAGCAGCAGGCTCGAAGCCCCCGCCAACAGCACCCGTTTTCCGATCGAGAACGAAGATCTGACCATCAGTGCGGTCCTCCTGTCGCCAAACCCTATCATGCTCCCCCGCCCGGTTCCTCGGGCCCGTATCTCGCCTTTTTCTGTCAGGAGTACCGACCCGATGTCCAGCGCGACCACCGCTCAGCCCGCTTCCGCCCCGTCCGGCTCCAGCGCCTACGACAAGCTCACCGTCCTCCTGCGCGAGAACGAGGTCCTCAAGAGCGTCGCCGCGACGCTCTCGTGGGATCAGGAAACGATGATGCCCGAGCAGGGTGCCGCGCTCCGCGCCGACCAGCTCACGCTGCTCAGCGGCATGAACCACGATCGCAACACCGACCCACGCCTCGGCGACCTGCTCGGCGAGGCCGAGAACGACAGCGCCATCGCCGACGACCCCATCGCGCAGGCCAACCTCCGAGAAGTCCGACGTGACTACGACCACGCCACCAAACTGCCCAAGTCGCTTATCGAGGAAATGGCCCGCTGCAACTCACAGGGCATGATGGCCTGGAAGGACGCGCGAGCGAAGAACGATTTCCCGAAATTCCTCCCGTGGCTCGAAAAGACCTTCGAACTCAACCGGCGCAAGGCCGAGTGCCTCGGCGTGCCCGAGGGCGGCGAGCTTTACGACGCGCTCATGGACATCTACGAACCGGGCATGACCGCCAAACGCACCGAGGAGATCTTCGCTCCGTTGCGTGAGTTCACGGTGCCGCTGGTGCAGAAGGTTGCTGATGCCAAAGCCGCGGGTAAAGCGCCGAGCGTAGATCCGGCTATACGCTCGCTCCCGATCGACAAGCAGATCCTGTTCACCACCCGCGTCACCGAGGCCATGGGCTTCGACTACAACGCCGGTCGCATGGACGCCTCCACCCACCCGTTCTGCCAGGGCATGGGCCCCGGCGACTGTCGCCTGACCAACCGGTACCGCGCCAACGGGTGGTGCGACGCCCTGTCCAGCGGCACCCACGAAGCCGGGCACGGCATGTACGAGCAGGGCCTGCCCAAGGCCGAGCGCTTCGGACAGCCGCTGGCTGAATCCGTCTCGCTGGGCATCCACGAGAGCCAGAGCCGCATGTGGGAGAACCAGGTCGGGCGCAGCCAGGCGTTCTGGAAGTGGGCCCTCCCGGTCGCTCGAGAGATCTTCGGCGACAAGGCGCTCGAGGGCATCGACGTCGAGTCGATCTTCAAGGCGGCGAACCTGGTCGAGCCGAACTTCATCCGAGTCGAGTCCGACGAGGTCACCTACAACCTGCACATCATGCTCCGCTTCGAGCTCGAACGGGCCATGATCAAGGGTGACCTCGCCTGCAAGGACCTGCCCGGCGTCTGGAACGAGCGCATCAAGAACGACCTTGGCCTGACGGTCACCGAGGAC
>CAXAVQ010000477.1:0-1673 GCA_963971985.1 uncultured bacterium | reverse complement strand
CGAGGCGCTGCACCGCCTGCTGCCCGCCCTTGGGCGCCGCGCCCTCGGAGATGCAGACCACCGTGTAGTCCCGCCCGATCGAGCGCCGGTACTCGGTATATGCCGCGACCTGCTCGAGGTCGTAGGGAATCTCGGGGATCAGGATCACATCGCTGCCCGACGCGACGCCCGCGTGCAGCGCGATCCAGCCCGCGTTGCGACCCATTACCTCGACCACCATCGCGCGGTCGTGCGACTCCGCCGTGGTATGGATCCGGTCAAGCGATTCGGTCGCGATGTCCGCGGCGGTCTGGAACCCGAAACTCAGATCCGTCCCCACGATGTCGTTGTCGATCGTCTTCGGCACGCCGATGACATTGACCCCGGCCCTGATGAACGGCTGCGCGCCCGACATCGTCCCGTCGCCCCCGATCGCCACGATCGCGTCCAGCCGATGGCGCTCAATGGTCTCGATGCAAGTGTCGGTCACATCCGACCAGATCGTGCTGCCATCAGCATCGGTCCCGGTCGCGTACTTCTCCGGGTTGGCCTTGTTGGAGGTGCCAAGGATCGTGCCGCCGGTGGTCAGGATGCCCGAGACGTTGTTGGCGTTGAGCGGCTCAACCCGGTCCTCGATCAGCCCGAGGTACCCGTCGCGGATGCCCATGACCTCCCAGCCGTGGTCGAATATGGCGGTCTTGGTGACGGCCCGGATGACCGCGTTCAGGCCGGGGCAGTCCCCGCCGCCGGTGAGGACGCCGATGCGCTTGATGGAGTTGCTCATGCCGCGATGCTACCGCGCGCGACCCCCAGGAACGAAACGACTCACTCCGGGCAGTCGGCCCCGAAGTTGGCCAGGATGTAGTTCAGGTCCGTCAGGTCCAGCACGCCGTCGCCATTCGTGTCGCGCGGCGTGCAGGGCGAAACAGGCTGGCCGAACGCCGCGAGCAGCGCATTGAGATCGCCGAGGTCGATCACGCCGTTGAAGTTCGCATCGCCGAGGCACTTCGAGGGTGATGCGTCACCGAACGCGACCTCGGCCAATCCGGTGTAGATCGAGCCCTGGTTCTCCAGAATCCGCAACTCGACCGAACGCACCCCCACGACCTCGGGGAAGCAGAACGTCTGCGCGACTGCGGTCTCGCCGACCGCTGGAACCTCCGTCATCGAGTACAGCTCGACACCGTCGGCATCGCGGAAAATCAGGTCGAACAGCATGACCTCGTAGAACGAATCGGCGGCGATGTTGTTCGAGCGATGGTTCCACATATAGAACCGCCCAAGGTCCTGCGCCTCGTCGAAGAAGAACGTGGCATTCGCCGTCCCGTTCGGGATCGCGTTCGAACGCGTCGTCCAGTGATTGTTCACTACGTAGGTGTCGTGAGCGTCCGCCGGTGTGAAGCCCTCAGGCAGACCGGAGCCGTCGATGGCGTTGCCGATGTCGTACGAGCCGCTGAACTCGCTCTGGGAGGTCGCGGAGTCGGGGCGGATGAGCGTGGTGTTGCTGGCGTAAGCAAGGCCGATGGTCGCCGCGCCTGCAGCGATGGCGATCAGGGTCGAAGCGCGCATGGTGTTCTCCTCCTCATTGGTCGAGGGAAATTATGCACCGACCCCGTGACCCGGACAACGATTCAGACGCCGAACCACGTCGGATCGCCGCCCCTGCGCACAAAAACGCGGTCTTATCGGCTCCC
>CAXAVQ010000476.1:0-1686 GCA_963971985.1 uncultured bacterium | reverse complement strand
GCGTTTCTCGTCACGTGGATCAATCTTCCGATTTTCCTGTAATCATGGTTACATGTAATCCCGTAACGATGATCGCAGGAATACCTGGAAACCGAGGAGCGCGATGAAGGGCAACGAGCTGGTCTGGCGTGCTCTCGCAGATCGTGCGCTCGAAGGGCAGCGGACCTGGCGGAACGTCGCCGACCTCGCCTACGAAGCGGGCGTGCCGAGCACAACCGCCTACCTTGCTCTTGAGCGCCTGGAGAGCAACGGGACGATCGATCGGTACAGCCGGGGCGGGCTCGCGGTCGTCAGCATCGACAAGCTCCTGACGATGCTGTGCGCGTGGCGCAACCTCGAGCGCGACACCCTCGCGTGGACGACGCGCGAAGGCATCGGTCCGGTTCTCGACTCGAAGCTGGGCCCCTACGCGCTCGGCGGCGCTGATGCGGCGACCGCGATCCTGAAAGGCCGAGCCGTCGCGGACTTCAACGAACACATCGTGTACCTGCCCGCGTCCGTGAATCTCACCACCCTGCCCGCCGGCAAGGAGGTGCGTGTGGTTTTGATGGACAAGCGTGCGGCGAAGACCTGGAACGGGTTCTCGAGTCTGGCTCAGACGTATGCCGATCTCTTCGCGACGCCCGGGTGGCAGGCATCCGAGTTCCGGAAGGCGCTGCGCGACAGCTTCCTGCGGGACCGCGAGTGGGATCAGGAAGGCGACGGACAATGACGATTCTCGGGGCAGACGATGAGGGCCGCCTTCGCGCTCTGCTGGACTCGCTCGGGTACGACCTCGAGCCCTCGATCCTCATCGGAGGGTGGGCGACGAACGCGCGCGTCGGCGGCGAGATCAGCCACGACATAGACCTGATCATCACCGACCAGAGTCTGCGGCAGAGACTCCCGGAACGCCTCACTGAGTACAGCGAGAACCACCTCCACAGTGGCGGGCGGAAGGCGCGCGGCAACGCCGACGGCGTCCACGTCGACGCGTACTTCCCCTACGAGTCCAAGCTCGGAACCAAGCTGCTCCTCGACGTCGGTGCGCTCACCCCGACCTCAAGGTCGAAGGGTGGCTCATGCTCACACTCGACGCCCACATCGCCACGAAGATCGCCGCCCTGCTCGACCGGCACGCGACGGAGAAGGGAAGGAAGGATGCCCGCGAGCTCGTCGCCCTGATCGACAGCGGCGGCACCGCCGGAGGAGTGATCGAGGTTCTCCTGTCATCCACCGGCGGACCTGTCGATGACATTCCCGGGCACATGCGCACGACATTCGAACTCCTCCCCAAACTCGCCGGACTCAACCAGAAGGACCGTCGCCGCTACGCCTCCCTCGCCCGCGAATGGATCGAAGAAGCTGAACTGCAGCTTCGGCGCCGGTCAGACGGGCGCCCGGGACCGACGCTCGGAGCGGGCACGTGACGCTGGAACTCGGTCCCGACGACAAACGCATGAAGCTGCGCTACGCCGGAAGCTGTCGGCTATGTGGCCGCGCGCACCGTGCGGGTGCCGAGGCCATCTACGAGCGGGCTCGAAAGGCGATTCGCTGCGTGGAGTGCGACAAACCGGCAGTCGAGGCGCCCCCGGTCGAAGCCGTGGGCGGCGAAGCCGGAGCATCCGCGCGCCGAGAGTACGAGCGACGCCGGGATGCCCGTGAGCAGCGGATCCGCGGTGAGCATCCGAAGCTCGGCGGGCTGAT
>CAXAVQ010000475.1:0-1712 GCA_963971985.1 uncultured bacterium | reverse complement strand
TTTATCGGCTCGCCGACCGCAGAAGCGCCCATCGGCCCCGACAGCGGCGCCACCTACATCTTCGACATCACCCCCTGCTACGCCGACGTCAACGACGACAACACCGTCGACCTCGCTGACCTCAACATCATTCTCGGCAACTTCGGCGACACCACCACCAACGGCGACACCAACTTCGACGGCGTCGTCGACCTCGCCGACCTGAACCGAGTGCTCAACGAATTCGGAACAGACTGCCCCTGAACAAGTTTCCGAGAGGTACGGACCGCCAACATGAAGATCACCATCGCCGTTCCCATCGCCTGTGCCATGACTCTCATCCCCGGTGTCGCTGCCAGCGACGACCTGACGGAGTCGCGCAGACTCATCCCGTGGAACATCGGCCAGAACGGTTCCTTCGGGTTCTCGATCGCCGCGAGCCTCACACGCACCGTCACGGGAACGCCCTTCGCCGAATACAACGGCGATGACTCCGGCGCCGCGTATGTCCACCTCACCAACACCGGACAGCAGCTCCTTCGGCTCCTGCCCGACGATCCATCGCCCTTCGCCGAGTTCGGCACCTCCGTCGCGGCGAGCGGCCAACGCGCGATCATCGGCGCACCGGGGGCGAACGGACCCCAGAGCGAATGCGGGGCGGTCTATCTCTTCGACATCCAGACCGGCGAGCAGACGGACAAGTTCACCGCCTCCGACGCCGCGTCCTTCGCCGATTTCGGAAACAGCGTGAGCGTCAGTGGCGCGCGTCTCATCGTCGGAGCGAAAAACGATGACCAAGCCAACCAGAACGCGGGCGCGGCGTACATCTTCGATCTGGCTACAGGCCAGCAACTCCACAAACTGTTCGCGAGCGAACCGAGCTCCTCCGACTTCTTTGGCAGTTCCGTCGCGATCAGCGGAAACCTGGCGGTCGTCGGCGCGCCGGGCGACGACAAACCAGGCGGCTTGATCGGGGCGGGATCGGCCTACGTGTTCGATGCGTCCACCGGTGAGCGGCTCCGCAAACTCACACCGGACGACCAGCAGTTCGGCTCCGGCTTCGGAACATCGGTCGCGATCAGCGGAAACCTCATCGTCGTCGGCTCAGCCGGAGGCAACGCGAGCTTCTTCAGCGGCTGGGCCTACGTCTTCGATGCGGTCACCGGGCAGCAACTGCACAGACTTGCTCCCAGCGAACCCGATGAGTTTGATCGTTTCGGCTCCAGCGTCGCCATCAGCGGCAACTTCGTCGTGGTCGGCGCGCGAGATCGCTTCGTGGATACCGACGACGGCGGTGCAGCCTTCGTCTTCGACGCGCAGACGGGCCAGCAACTCTTCCGCCTCTTCGCCTCCGACGGGGAGGACTTCGTCGACGCCTTCGGCTCCTCCGTCGCCGTCCTCGGCACCCGCGCGTTCGTGGGTGCCCCCAGGGGTGAAGGGACGGTTCTGGATTACGGCCGTTCCTACATCTTCGACCTCACCCCCTGCTTCGCCGACGTCAATAACGACAACACCGTCGATCTCGCCGACCTCAACATCGTCCTCGGCAACTTCGGCCAGACCACACCCGACGGCGACACCAACTCCGACGACGTCGTGGACCTCGCCGACCTGAACCGAGTGCTGAGCGACTTTGGCACCGACTGCCCGTAAGCAGGGCGGCACGGCCGCTCAACGCGCAGCAATTCCGCTCCGGTACTAGCCGCGCCCGGAAGGAAGCGGCTCCCTCCAAA
>CAXAVQ010000474.1:0-1721 GCA_963971985.1 uncultured bacterium | reverse complement strand
TCATGGAGCGCCCGCCGGTCCTCATCCCGGATGTTCAGGGCGATTCCACGATCATCCCGGTCCGGGGCGTGCGTCGCACCATCGCCATGCGCCTGCGCGAGTCCGTCGATCGGGCCGTCCATTTCTCCGTGATGGACGATGCCGACGTCACCGAGCTCGACCACACGCGCAAGCAGATGTCCAAGGCCAGCGGCGAGAAGGTGAGCTTCCTGCCGTTCGTCATCAGCGCCGTCTGCCGAGCCCTGCAGGACTTCCCCGAACTCAACGCCTACATCGACGACGAGAACGAGCAGATCATCCGCCACAAGCGGGTCCACATCGGCATGGCGACCGACACCGAGCACGGCCTCGCCGTCCCGGTCATCCCCCACGCCGACGACATGGGCGTGCTCGAACTCGGACGCCAGATCACCGACCTTGCTCGCATGACGCGTGACCGCTCGGTGCCGCGTGAGCGTCTGATGGGTTCGACGTTCACGATCAGCAACGTCGGCAGCTACGCCGGCAAGTACGCGACACCGATCATCAACTACCCCGAGGTCGCGATCCTCGCGGTCGGCCGGGTCTACGAGGGCGTCGTCGCCGATCGCGGCGCGATCCGCATCGCCAAGCTGCTCCCGATGAGCCTGACCTGCGACCACCGCTCGGTGGACGGCGCCGCCGCCGCCCGCTGCCTGGCCCGCATCGTCGAACTGCTCAAGCGCCCCGACGACCTGCTCACGCCGGCTCGCGGCTGATCCGCTTCGCATCGCCTGACCGAGCCCCGCGACCAAGCGGGGCTTTTTCATGCGCCGAACGACCTGTGGACAGCAGGTCGACAGACCACGATGTTCGGGAACGGTTCAATGACCGCTGTATGTCACTCGGTGACAACAGCATGTCACCGATGCCGGAAACGGCTCTTTCAAATGCTCGATTCGGATCTACCTTCGACCTGACGGTGCCGGCCTTGAGTGCCGCCCGTCGGGTCGCCAGAGGGTCCAGCGCTCCGCGTCGAGCCGGACCTTCGGCGGCTGCCGGCCATCGCATGCAAAAACGAACAGGGCCCGGCGTGCGTGCCGGGCCCTGCGTCGATTCGCATGTGTCTGCCGCTCGGAGCGGCTCGGGCGATCAGCCCTGGTCTTCGGTCGGGAGACCGTCGACGAAGTTCTTGAGCTGCTTCGAGAGATCCGAATCCGGGGCGATCTCGATGACTTCGAGCGCCACTTCGCGGACCTTGGCCATGTCGCCGGTCGGGTACACGATGTTGATGCGGTTGACCGCGATCATCTGGCGCTGCTCGTCGGTCAGGCCGGTCTTGGTCATCGCGTCGGCGATCACCTTCTCGGCGGCATCGGTGTTGCCGGAGTTCATCAGCAGCGAGACGCGCATGCCGATCAGGTTCTGGTAGGCCTCACCGGTGGGCTTGTACTCGGCTTCGAGCTCGTCGAGCTTGGCGAGAGCCGCGTCCACGTCGCCCGAGCGGGCGAGCGTCTGGACCTCGGACATCGCTTCCTGCATCTTGAGGTCGCGGAGTTGCTGCTCGTACTTCGCCTTGAGGCCGGCTTCGTTATCAGCGTCGAGAGCGATGATCATTTCCATCTTCTCTTGACGGTTCGGCACCACGATGCCCTCGAGCGAGAGCGCGGTGTCGAGGTGCTTGGCCTTGTCGACGCCGCTGGCTTCCTCGGCGGCGGCGAGGGCGTCGTCGCGCTTCTGCTTGCCTTCACGGAGTTCGTTGA
>CAXAVQ010000473.1:0-1725 GCA_963971985.1 uncultured bacterium | reverse complement strand
CTTTTTTGGCGGCGGCTACACGTGGGTCGGGCCGCAGCGGGGCGAACACGGCTGGCGGGACGAAACCGGCGAACTGCAGGATTGGCCCCCGGACCCGGCCATCGACGCCGGGCCGTCGCGGATCGTCGGGCGGACTCCGCTGGGCGTCGTGACCGAGAATCCCGTCGCACGCGACGGCCTTCGCGAAGAGAAGACGATCCGGCTGACCAGCGCGCACAGCGCGAGCATCGAATTCCAGTTCACGAACACATCGGAAGAGACGCTTCGGCGCACGACGTGGATCAACACCGCGGTGCAGCCGGGAGCGCGGATCGCCCTGAAACTTCAGGAAGACGATCAGGTCGCGCAGATCTACGCCGGCGATGAGAACGCGGTCGAGCGGTTCAACGCGTTGCTCGGGCCGATCGACGAGCGTGGCTGGGCCGTTGTGGATCTTCGGAACGCCGAGTTCGACGGCGGCATCAAAATTTACACCGACGGGCCCGCGGAGATCGCCATCTGGATGCCGAATCCGGATTGGCTGCAGACGAAGGGCTTCTGGCTGCACCGGTCGCTGGAGACGCCGCTCAGCGTGGAGCAGCGGAGCGAACTCCGGGCGATCGGAGAGGGGCCAGTGGCGGTGTACCTGAACCCCGGGCTCGGCCTGTTCGAGGCGGAACTGTACGGGCCGGTGGTCGATCTCGAGCCCGGCTCCTCCGCGATGTCGACCGAGGTCTGGACGGTATATCGAGCCTCGTCGCCCCGGACATTCCTGATGCGAGAGCAGCAACTGCTGCCGCTCGAGGAGCAGGGTTTCTTCGAGAATCGCTGATCGGCTGCGAACCGTCCTTCTATCGCCGGGACCACGCGGCGAGGCTGCTCTGAATCTCGCCGGGTGTCCATCCGGTCGGCGTCTGGACCAGCACGCGCGTTCCGGGTTCGTGGTGGCCCCACTTGACCATCGCGAAGCACAGGACATCGTCGCCGAGCATGGGGGAGCGGCATGAGGAGGTCACGCCGCCGATCGGCTTGGCGTCGGCGTTTGGTTCTGACTTGCCCTCTTCGAGCGGCGCGAGCGTGCAGCCGGTGACCGGCTGGTTCCGTTCGTCGTCGGGCGCGTCCTCGCGCTTGATCCGGACACAGCGCAGGAGCTGCTTCGGATGCCCGAGCGACTGCATCCGCGCCACGACTTCCTGGCCAAGGTAGCAGCCCTTCTTGAAGTTCACGCGGCTGTCGAGCAGCGAGGACTCGTGAGGGAGATTGGTCGATCCGAAATCGATCTGGAACAGAGGCGTGCCGGCTTCGATGCGCGCGATGTTGAACGCGTGCCAGCCGGCGTGGCGCAGGCGGTAGGTGTCGGTGGCGGGGTCGTTGTGGTGGCCGTGGTCGGTCCGGGCGTGCTGGGCGAGTTCGTCGAAGACCGGGATCAGATCGTCTGAAGCGACGATCAGTTCGATGCCGATCTCGCCGGTTGTGTCCGACCGGAACGCGACCACGCGTTTGCCGGCTATTTCGATCGCGGTCGCCTGGCCGTCGCGGATGTCTCCGATCGAGGGCAGGTCGGTCCTGATCGCTGAGGAGTGGTCGGCGAGCAGACGCGCGGCGGCCGGGCCGTGCAGGCCGAGACGGTGCGTCGAATCGGACACATCCTCGAAGGCGATGTCCTCGCTGAAGACAAACGCTTCGAGGGTCTTCACGAGGTTCGGCGCGGCGAGAACGTCGGTCTCGAGGTACATGCCGTTCGGC
>CAXAVQ010000472.1:0-1738 GCA_963971985.1 uncultured bacterium | reverse complement strand
CCCCGGCGGCATCGGGCGAGACCTCCCACCCGCTCATCCGGCGGTCTTTCGCTGCGCGTCAGCAACGCGATCGTTCAGCCGCGAGCGGACGTCATCGGCACCGACCCAGCCGTCCTTGCTCGCGCCATCGCGCGCGTCGGCAAGCAGGGCGTCCATGCGATCACGGAACCGCTGAAGGAGTTCCGCCGGGAGGGCTTGGCGTTCGGCTTCGGTGAGTTCGCTGTAGAGCATCTTCTCGAGCAGGCGCCGATGCTCGTGCTCTTCCAGCATCCGCAGACCGTCACGGACAACCTCACTGGCGGAGCGGTAGCGCCCGCTGGAGACCTGTTCGCGAACGAACCGCTCCTGCGAATCGGGAAGGGAGACGTTCATAGTGCGTCGTTCGGCCATACCCAAGTATTGCCGCTCAATCCATCTGTGTCAATATTTGCCACAATCACCAGGTGCTTACGCCGCGAGGCGCAGGGCGTCGGCCTTGGACTGGCGCGAGACGATCTGGCTGAGCAGGTCCGCCGACTCCGGCGAGACGGTCGTGAACGCCAGGCCGATCGTGTGCTTGAAGGTCCCGATCTTGCGGCACCAGACGCACTCGGCCTCGATGCGGACGCAGAGGGTGTCCTCGCAGAGCGTGATCACGCGCCGCTGGCCGGCTTTCCACTTGCGACGGGTCTGCAGACGCATGCCACGGGTCGAAACGTCGATGACGCGACCCTGATTGCAGGCGAGTTCCCGGACGGCGGTGCCCCTCACGCGACGCGCGTTGCGATCGTCAGCCACGGCGTCTGAGAGTGCCGCGAAATCCAGGTCGTCGCCGCGTCGTGTGTCGTGCTTCATCGCGCAGGAGCCCGTTTCGGAGGTCGGTGTGTGCGCCCGCCCCATCTTGGATGGCGCGGGGCCCGGCGCGTGACCGGTTCACGTTCCGGGCCGTTCGACTCTGCGTGCTGCAATGGGGCCGATGAGTGCATGACCCATCGACCCCGCTCTCTCCACCGAGAGGGGGATTCGGCTGGTTCGGAGCAGGAGTTCCGTTCGCGTCGTTCCGGCGGTCACCGAGCCGAGCCCGCGCGGCCGATGACCGGACCAGGCGTCACAGAGCGATCCGGTTTGCGGACGTTCGCTCGCAACTCCCGATCGCGGAATAGGCTTGGCCCCGGGCGCGTTCGTCCCCGGATCGCACTCACGCACCCCTTTGAGGCCCACCATGACCGAATCCGCCGACGCGAAACCCGCACGCTCACCGCTCCTGAAGCAACTGCTGTTCGGCCTGGTGCTGGTCGCGATGTTCAGCGCGATCGTCTTTGTGCGCAGCCGCCCCGCGCCGACGCCGGAGATCTTCCTCGAACGCGTGACGCTGCTGGAGGCGCTGGACCGGGCCAACGAGCAGGACAAGGTGGTCTTCGCGGTCGTCACCGCCGACTGGTGCGGCCCGTGCCAGAACTACAAACGCGGCGCTCTGGCAGACAAGCGTGTGCAGGCCTGGCTGAGCGAAAACGCCGTCGCGGTCATGCTCGACGCGGACACCCTCGAGCGCAGCGACGCGATGCTCCTGAACTTCGGCGGCTCGATCCCGGCAACGGCCCTACTGATCGACGAACGCACGGTCGGCACGCTCGAAGGCAGTATCGGCGCGGGCGCGCTGATGGACTGGCTGGAAGCGAGCAGGGGCGGGTGAGGGTCAGCCTTCGCAGGCGTTGCCGAAGGCGCTGATGACAATGTTCAGGTCGGTCATGTCCACGCT
>CAXAVQ010000471.1:0-1745 GCA_963971985.1 uncultured bacterium | reverse complement strand
GCCGGATCGCGCGGAGCGCCCGGCGGATCTCGGGCATCGAGCCGGAGCACTGGCCGCAGCGTTCGAGCGATCGCGATGCGGCGATCGAGCGTTCCGCGACGTGACGCAGGCCTACCGATCGCGCAAAGTCGGCGATTGCTCGCAGGCATCGGGTGCAGGCGGGAATGTTCCGACTCGCCACCTCTGTTTCGAGTTGGTCGGCCAAGGTCGCCATCTGCGTCATCCACGACAGGCAAGCCTCGTCCGGCGCATCGTTGAGCGATCGAAGGTCGCTCTCGATGCCGGCGATCTCCTCTGGCGTGATCGAACCGAGGTACTCCGTGGTGGCTCGCAGCAGCAGGTCGCTCTCGACGGGCTTGAAGAGCATCTCGCTCGCGCCGGCGCCGATCGCCGCGAGGCGGAGTTCCGGATCGGGGCTGCGCGCGATGATGACGATCGGGGCGAGTCGCTTCGAACGCCGAGCGCGTTCTGCGAAGCCGACGGCCAGTTGGTCATCATCGTCAACGTCGGCGAAGACGAGGTCATAATCCGAGCCGAGTCGGTTGATCGCGTCGTCGACCTGATCGGAGAATTCAAACTCGATCTTCGTCTGGTCGAACAGGCGCAGGTACGAGCGTCGGTCTGCATCGTGCACCGTGAAAATCAGGACCCGGCCACGGATACTCTCAGGATCAATCCGCTCGGCGTTGAACAGGTAGTCCGTACCCAGCGAGATGAGGTATTCGCGCGGGTTCACCGGTCGATCGAACTCGATTCCCAGTTCATGCACACGCCCGGCGACATGGCGACAGCGTCGGACGACCCCCGGGACGGGTTCGGATATCCCCCCGAGCGTGCGCAGCGTGACCTGGCACGGCGTGCCGGTGTGCAGGAAGCCGCCGAACAGCAGGCTCGCGCCCCCCGTCGAGACGTTGCGCGGGAAGGCGAGCATCCTCTGGAGTTCGCCCGTCTGAGATTTCAGCGAGAGCACCGCCCGCTGCGACTGCAAACGCCAGCGCTTGGTCTGTCGGAGTGACTCCAGCGGGCTGCCCGCGGAGGCCTTTTCGATCTCCGCGAGCAGTTCGCTCGCTTCGCGTTCGCTGAGCCGGAGCGTGTCGATGATGTCGTTCACTTTGTGGCTTCCTTGCTCGACACGGTCTGAGATCGGCGGATCCGCTTCGGCCGAGATCACGCGTTCAACGCAGGCATCATTCGTTCTCGATACGCCCGGGCATCAGGGGACCGCCTTCGCTCTCCGGCAGAACTCGCCCAGCCGACGAGCGGCGTTGGCGGATTCCTCAACGCTCATTGTCGCGTCCAGCGAACGCATCAGATCCTCCGCCGCGGCTCCTACGGACTCCAGCCCGTAGCCCTTCGAACTCCCCTTGATCTGGGTCGCTATCGAGCGGAGCTGAGGAAGGCTCGCGCTGTTCAGGCAGTCCTCGATCTGGCGCGAGTAGTTCTTCAGGTCGTTGATGAACATCTCCAGCAGTTCGAGACTTACACCGGCCGAGTCAGCGCTCGCGAGGATCGGGCCGTGCCCCGTGCTCCGGCGATCGGAGTCGACCATGAGGTATTCCGCCGCGGCCTGGTGAAGCAGTTCCTTCGGGCACGGCTTGGCGATGACCTCGGCGGCGCCCGCGGCCTGGGCCCGGTCGCGCAGGCCAGGCGAGTGATCCGCGCTGACGACCAGCATCGGTCCCGCAAAGCCGGAGTCCTTGGCCTTCTCGATCAGCGTGACGCCGTCCAGGTCGGGGAGCTGGTAG
>CAXAVQ010000470.1:0-1745 GCA_963971985.1 uncultured bacterium | reverse complement strand
TCTACGCCGGTCTGATCTGCTGGGTGCAGCGCGACGTCAAGAAACTCGTCGCCTACTCCTCGGTCAGCCACCTCGGCTTCTGCGTCCTCGGCCTGTTCGCCCTGAACATGACCGGCCTGCAGGGCGCCGTGCTCTACATGATCAACCACGGCCTCTCGACCGGTGCCCTCTTCTTCTGCATCGGCATGATGTACGAGCGCTACCACACCCGCTCGTTCAACGACCTCGGCGGCCTCGCTCGCAAGATGCCCATCTGGGCCTTCTTCATGGGCTTCTTCACCATGGCCTCCGTCGGCCTGCCCGGACTCAACGGCTTCGTCTCCGAGTTCCTCTGCCTCATCGGCACCTTCCAGTCCGGCGCGGACGGCATCGGCGGCACCTTCGGCCCGCTCGGCCCGTGGTACGCCGCGATCGCCGGCTCCGGCATGATCGTCGCCGCCATCTACCTCCTGTTCATGATGGGCAAACTTGTCTTCGGCCCCTTCCGCGAGCCCGACGGCTACGAGCACCACGGCCCGCTCCCCGAAGACCTCTCGCCCCGCGAGATCGGCATCTGCATCGCCCTCGCTGTGCCTTGCGTCGTCCTCGGTCTCTACCCGAGCCTGATCACCGATTCGCTCGAAGCACCGCTTCAGCAGACCATCGACATCTACACCGGCGAGACCGAGCCCGCCATCGCTGATGCGACCGAGCCGACCACCGTCGCCCTCACCCCCGTCGATCGCACCCCCTCGGTTCTGTTCGAGGAGGCCATCCGATGAACGACCTCCTACTGACCATCGCCCAGACCGGCACCGAGCAGACGCCCGCCATCGTCGAGAAACTCAAGTTCATCGTGCCCGAACTGGCCATGTTCGTCGGCGCGTGCGTCGTGATGATGCTCGGCCTCTCGAAGAACCTCTCGGTCCGCAAGGCCTGTCGCCCGGTCACGATCCTCACGCTCGCCGTCGCGGGCCTCATCGCCGCGTTCTCGTCGCCCGCGATGGAGACGTCGCTGCTCCCGAACCTCTCGGGCTTCGTGAAGGTCCTCACCGCGATCGTCGGCATCCTGCTGGCGATGCTCATGACCGGCGTCGTCGATCGGGACTACGAGGCCTCCGTCGCCAGCGGACGCATGTTCGATGCCATCCGCTCCAACCGCGGCGAGTTCTACGCCTTCTTCCTCTTCTCGCTCACCGGCCTCATGCTCTGCGCCACCGCCGATGACCTCATCTGGCTCTTCCTCGCCCTCGAACTGACCTCGCTCCCGACCTACGTCATGGTCAGCATCTCAGGCGCCGGCGCAAACAGCGAGGCCCGGGCCCAGGAAGCCGGCGTCAAGTACTTCTTCCTCGGCGCATTCGGCGCCGCGATGTTCGTCATGGGCTTCGCGCTGCTCTACGGCGCGACCGGCACCACGGCGCTCTTCGGCGACGGCTCGATCGCCGAAGTCCTCCGCGCCTACGCATCAGAGACCGGCTCGATCGGCGCGCTCGCCACCCTCGGCCTGGTCTTCTCGATCGTCGGCATCTGTTTCAAGATCGCCGCGGTTCCGATGCACTTCTACACCGCGGATGTCTACCAGGGCGCCGCGACCCCCGTCTCCGCGTTCCTCGCCTTCGTGCCAAAGACCGCCGGCTTCGTCGCCCTCATCCTGCTCGTCAGCGCCGTCGGATGGAACTTCACCTCCGGCGACAGCGTCGAGGCCGCCGCGCTTCCTGAGTCGATCCGGGTCCTGCTCTGGGTGATCGCCGCGCTCATCGCTG
>CAXAVQ010000469.1:0-1748 GCA_963971985.1 uncultured bacterium | reverse complement strand
CGTACCGTTCGATCATCTGCCGGTGCCCCATCCAGAGCGTGACCCTCGCGATCATGACGGCGACCCGCTCGATGTCGATGCCGAAGAGGTTCGACAGCGGGTAGAAGGGCAGCGTGCCGGTGGGAGGCGGGGCACCGGTTTCGGCGGCGAGGCGATTGATGCGCTGCTTGAGATCGAACTCGAGCCCGCGCAACTCGCGATACGCAACATAGAGGAAGTTGCCGCACCCGCAGGCGGGGTCAAGGACGCGGAAGGCGCACAGCTCATCGAGAAGCGCAACCGCCTCGGTGACCGATCCGGTCGTCTCGATGCGCTCACGCCAGGGGCGCACGATCGTCGGCGCAACGATCTTCATGATGTCGGCCTCGTGCGTGTAGTGCGCGCCGATCTCGGAGCGGCGGTCATCGCCGAGCACTCCTTCGAGGAGCGAACCGAAGATTGTCGGGTTGACCTCGCGCCAGTTGAACTCGGCGGCCTGCTTCAGGTGAAGAAGTTCCGCTCGATCAAGGTAGACGGCGGCAGGCCTGGCGAACAGGTCACCGTTGACGTATCGCGTACCCGCGAAGCGACCCTTCCGGTTGTGGTCGCCTTTTTGATTGAGCAGCTGGAAAAGATAGCCGATCTCCTTCGCGGAGTCGGGATCGTCTTCCTTGAGCAGCGCCTCGACGGTCGCCTGCAGCGGATACCCTTCGAGCATCCCGAGATCTTCAGCGAAGAGACACCAGACCAACTGCATGGTGAAGCGCTGGATCTCATCGACCGGGGCCGCCGATCGGTCGAGCATCGAGCGATAGAGCTCTGCGACGTGACGCGCGGCATCCTCGGTCAGTTCACGTCGATGCTCGCTGAAGACCGGCTCCAACGACTCGTTTTGGAGGAACAGCAGGGCGTCGTAGTGCTCGGGAAGCTCCGCGAGCGTGAACCGCGAACGCGGTCGGTTCGGGAAACGACCCGGCTCCCAGATTTCGAACTCCTGGAAGTTGCAGAGCACGACCCACCGGGCAGCCGGCGTATCGGTGGCGGGATCGCTTGACTCGCGCCAGTACCGATCGCGTTGATCGGCGGCTTTCTCCAGGGCGATGCCGGGAGCCTTCATCTCGACGATCATGATGCCCGGCCAGTGCAGGTCCATGAAGCCCGCAGAACTGCGAAAATCTTCGAACCGCGCACCAACGGACTGGCGATCCGAGCCGTACGCAGCGAACAACTCGTTCAGAAAGGTCTGAGCCTCTGCCCGCTCCGAGCCGGAATACCCCGACCATCGACGCACGAACTCGGTAAGTGCTCGCTGAAGCTCCGCGCCGCTGCGGACCGCATCCGCCTCCGCTCAGAACATCCGAGTCTTGTTCGGCACGCTGAAGTAGGTCTGCTGAACGAACCGCTTGCGCTCGGCCTGGAGTGCGTCAACCAGATCCTTCGTGGCTGCCTCTGCGTTCGGGTGAGCACCCGATTTGCGGATGCGCTCGAGCGCCTTACGCGCGCGCTCGAGCGCATAGTCGAGGTTCGTCAGCACATCCGACACCTCACCCATGGCCTGCTCACGCGCCCGCTCCTCGGCATCCACACTGTCGGTCATCTGCTGTGCCATCTCGTCCCCTTCCGATGCGGCGTGAGCTTCACGGTATGCCGCGCCTGCGACGTCGTCAGACGCCGACGCAGGATCTGTGGACATCACCGTTTCTCCACAGCCGGATCTAGAAGTCCCAGTCCTCGTCCTCGGTCGCGACAGCCTTGCCGATGACGTACGA
>CAXAVQ010000468.1:0-1755 GCA_963971985.1 uncultured bacterium | reverse complement strand
TGTTCACGATGCTCACGTAGTCGAAGGAGACGGTCCCCGTGGAATCCACCGAAACCGTGCCGCGTCGTCCGACGACGTTGAGCAGGAAGCTGCTGTTGACGATCTCGGCAGCGCTCTGCTGACGGAATGAGGCGCCCGACGAATTGAAGTCGCTTGCGTTGCCAATGAAGGAGCAACGATCGATGTCGGCTTCGCTCTGGTCGGTGACGAATAGCCCGCCGTTGAAGGCACCGAAGTTGTTGCGAACGAACGAGCGGGTCATCGAGAGTCGTGCGTCGCCGATGCTCGCGATGCCGCCTCCGGAAGCGGCACTTGAGCCGTTGACGATGTTGACGCGGATTGCGGCGAGGTTCCCTTCGCTCAGGATGTTGGCGCCGCTGTCCACGTTCGATTCGGTCTCGCCGCGTATGACGGTGAGGTCCTGCAGCACAAGGGTGCCCCCCGGGAGGATGTGAAAGACACGGTCGATGAAGTTGGCGTCGATGATCGTCTCCGAGGCGCCGGCGCCGAGGATGCGGACGTTGCCGGTGATGTCGAGGTCGCCGGTGAGCGCGCCGTCCTCATTGGTGCCGAGTTGATCGAGGACGTAGAAACCCGGGCCGACACAGATGTCCGTCGCGACGCCGCTGGCGTTGGCGCTGATGATCTCGCCGCGCAGGGAGCCGGGGCTGGTTGTGTCGTCGGTGGTGGTGACGAAGGCTTTGTCGGCATCGCGACGTACGAGGCTGAGCGAAGTGACCTGCAAGCCGGGGTCGGCGGCGGTCCAAACGGTGTCGAACGAGCCGTTATCGCGATCGATGCGGACGATCCGTGCCGCTTCTTGAGGCGTGGGGCTCTCCAGCGCAAGGATCGAGCCATCGCCGAGGCCGACGATGTCCCGGATCTGCCGGGACGGTTCGCCGGTGTAGATCATCTGCGTCGTGCCGGTGCCGAAATCGATGCCGATGAGCACCGGAAGCGCGCCCGGCGCTCCGCGATTGCCCGACTGCAGGCCCGAGATCATGCCCGAGCGCGGGAGAATGATGTCAGCGTAGATTTCGTCGAGAAGGAGGTTGGGATCCACGAAGACTCCGCCGGTGACCAGCGGCTCGAGCACGGCCTCGCCGGAAGCGAGCGCATCCGGCGTGAGTGCGGCTCGGTAGATACCGCTCTCGCTGCCGTCGTAGACGAAAGCCAGAACACCAGCAAGGCGGTCGGAAAGCGGCGCGGTGAGCCCTTCGAGGAGGCCGGTCGAGCCGAGCAGCCAGTTGCGAGGATAGGCGAAGGCCCCGGCCACGGGAGGGCCGGCGATCTCAATGTTGAACAGGTCGTCGCTTTCCGGATAGCCGATCGCCAATGTGTCCGTGCCGAAGAAGAGGACGGGGTCGTCCGCTTCGATGATGGGTTCATCAAAGCCGTCGAACGACGGGTCATCGGCGATGAGCGGGTTGCCGAAGCCGACGAAACTCGGCTTGAACGCGATGAGCGGGTTGTCGAACTCGATGATGGGCTCGTCGAACTCGATGATCGGTTCGTCGAAGTCCGCGAGGCCGGTCGCGCCAACCAGCGGCGGCGCGTCGATGGGTCCTCCCTCGAGGCCTCCGCCGGAAACCTCGAAGCGCAAGACTTCGCCTGAGAGCGTGTCCAGCGCCGAAAACGTTGAACTCGAACCGTCAAACAGGGTCTGTGCCGAGAGATCGATCGGGCCGTACGCACCGGGTGGGATGATGGTGGACACGCCGTCGCCCGCATCGAAGAGCAGCACGCCCGCGTTTC
>CAXAVQ010000467.1:0-1763 GCA_963971985.1 uncultured bacterium | reverse complement strand
GCGGCTTCCTCATAGTACCTCGCGCTGGGTCTCGTCAATCGATCACCGTCCACCACGCCGATCCTTGCCGGCTTCGCGATGACGGCCGCATTTGCTAGTGGGTCGAGGGACGGTCTAACCGAAGATGCTTCATCGATGACGATGAAATCTGGCACAACAAATCCCGCTTCACGCGCAACTGAGAATTGCAGTGACTTATCGATTGCTAGCCTTGCCTGATCGCCTCGTGGACCGAGGAAGGGGACATCGAGTTCCTGATCGTGCAGCAGCAGGAGGGTGGCATCATCCATCGGCAGGAGGCCGCGGCAATCCCCTGCCTTCTTCTCCACGCAGAGCTGCCGGACTTCGCTACGGAATGCTTCGACGCTCGTCTCGGGAGCGGTGACATCGATAACGTGCAGGCCCTTTAGCGCACGTGCCGCCGAGCGCGACCCGCGTCGAAAGAACGCGGCGACTTCGAACCCGCCGCTCCGCAGGCTCCAGAACACCTCCGGAGTGGCCAGCG
Organism: uncultured bacterium; assembly: GCA_963971985.1. Classification (GTDB taxonomy): domain Bacteria; phylum Planctomycetota; class Phycisphaerae; order Phycisphaerales; family UBA1924; genus JANSXG01. Next base: position 1,258 of record CAXAVQ010000467.1, on the reverse strand, counting down.
ATTCTCCGAAACCGAGCAGGATCTGGCTCAACGTAAGCCCTTCAGCACACGCTTGGCCCTGTCAGCCAGCGCCAGACGGCGCCGGGCGAGCAGCGGGGCGAGTTCCCCGGCCGCCCGGTCAGGTCCGACCGAGTTCCGGGTAACGACGGTGCGACTGGGCTCACTCCAACCCCCGTCACTCGTGAAGATTTCTTCGACCCCCGCATCTTTCAGTCGCCGGATCGTCTCCCGCCCGTACGCCCCGAACGGGCACGCCGCGGCTGTGATCGGCTCGCCAATACACTTTTCCAAGCGATGCTTCGCCTCCACCAGTTCGCGCGTCCAACCCGCCTCATCAAGGCGTCGCCACGGGACATGGTCCCAGCCGTGCAGCCCGATCCGCATGCCCATCGAGCGCAGCGTCCGCAGGTCCTCGGCGTTCAGGAAGTGATCGGACTCAAGCCGGCCCGCCAGCACGAAGAAATCCGCAGTCAGGCCGCGTTCGGCGAGCGCTGGCGCGAGGATTTCCAGATCAGAGCGATTCCCGTCGTCCGAGGTGATTCGCACATCCGGCCGATCTTGCACCAAGTCAAGAATCGCGTTCATCTGCTCCACACTGCACCACACCCGGTCCTCGCCGGGATCCAGCGGCCGGTCAACAGGCCCGATGCCATGGAACGTGATGAAGAAAAGCAGCTTGGACATGCGAGCGGCGGGCTCATGGGCGGGTCACGGCGAGTTCTACGCTACACAACTGTCGGCGGTTCGTGGTCTTCGGGTTGACCTGAACTCGATGCGGCTCCAATTGCCCCGAAATCCTGTCCCCGCTGTCCCGATTCGTCGAAAATGTGGTCCAATGTGACGCGGAACCCCAACGAACACCACACCCCCATGACCACCCTCATCACCGGCGCCGCCGGGTACATCGCCTCCCACGCCGTCCGACGCCTGCTGGCGTCCGGGCATCGCGTGGTCGGGCTCGATGACCTGTCGAGGGGCAACCCGGAGGCCATCGACGCGATCCGGGCCCACGACCTGCCCGATGATGGGGCCGGCGATCGACTGGCGTTCGTCGAAGGCTCGATCGCCGATCGGGCGCTCGTCGAATCGGTCATTCGCGAGCACGCGGTCACCAGCGTGCTCCACTTCGCGGCACTCGCCTACGTCCGCGAATCCGTCGAAGTCCCGCTCCGGTACTACGCCAACAACACCGCCGGGTCCATCGCGCTGCTTCAGGCCTGCGACGCCGCGGGCACCGTCGAGCGGTTCGTCTTCTCCT
>CAXAVQ010000466.1:0-1765 GCA_963971985.1 uncultured bacterium | reverse complement strand
CTTCAACAAGATCGAGGTCTTCATCGACACCGGCGCGGGCAACGGGCAGAACACGCTGATCTTCAGCGACCTGCCCCCGGACGACCCCGCGTATGACGGCAACCCGCCCGTCGACTTCTCGGCGCTCAACCGCATGGGCGGCCCGCTGGTCATCACAGACGATAAGGGCGTCATCATCGAGATCCAGCCCGGTCTGACCTTCGACGACGGGTTCGACGCCGAGTACTACTACACCTTCGCCGCCGGCAACTTCGACTCCGGCACCAACACCATCGAGATGGTCGGCAACTTCGCCCGTCTGCGTGGCGTGCAGGGCGAGTCCGATGAGGGCGAGGGACGCTTCCTCGGCACCGCCATGACCGGCGGCCTCGGCTTCTTCTCCGGCGGCGATGACCCCGGCGAGACGGCCCTGATCGACATCAACAACTCCAACACCGGCGGCGTCTCCGGCGCCGAGGATCAGTTCGGCGCTCCGGACTCGAACCCCGCGACCGTCTCGACCGGCATCGAGATCGGCATCCCGGTGTCCGACCTCGTGACGTGGGACGGCTCCTCTCCGCTGAAGATCCAGGTCTTCATCAACGGTACGGCCCACGACTTCGTGTCGAACCAGCACCTGCAGTTCGCCTGCACCGCCGACCTCGGCGAGCCGCGCTTCGTCAACTTCAACGACTTCGACGGCGATCAGTTCGCGAACGTCAGCTACAACGCCGGCACCGGTCGATTCAGCCGCACGAACGCTGCTCCCCCGGTCTGCGAACCGACGCCCGACTGCCCCGGTGATGCGACGGGCGACGGCAACGTTGACTTGGCGGACCTGAACCTCGTACTCGCCAACTTCGGTCAGATGACCGACAACGGCGACGTCACCGACGACGGGAACGTGGATCTCGCCGACCTGAACCTGGTCCTCGCGAACTTCGGCACGACCTGCAACTAACTCCGAATCGGCCTGAGCCGAAACGGATCACACCGACCGACCCCGCATCAGCCCTGCTGACGCGGGGTTTTTTGTTGCACTCCACTCGCCTCATCGCAAGCGTGACGAACTACGCACGGCGGTGTTCTCGCGAATCCCTTACGCACGCAGGCGTGGCTACTTCAAATGTGCTGGAACTCCCCGACGAGAAACGCTTATGGACAATCGGTTCCGAAATTGGCGAGGACCAGGTTCAGGTCGGCGAGGTCTATGACCTGATCGCCGTTCGCGTCGAGACAGGTTTGTTGCCCGAACGAAGCCAGGACCTGGTTGAGATCGGCGAGGTCGATCTGACCGTCGCCGTTCAGGTCGCCCTGGCACGAGAACGCGGGAGCGGGCGCGAACGGCACATTGCCGACGGCCACGCCATCGTTGCTATTCCCGCTCAGGTCCGCGAGCGAATCGCCGTCGAAGCTCCACCACGCGGCGAGCGAGCTTCCCCCGTCGGCTGCGTTCAGATCCTCGATCTGGTGGGCATCGAGCGCTTCGTTCCAGATGGACACTTCGTCGATGCTGCCATCGAAGCGCCTGAGGAAGCCGAAACCATAATTCGCCGCCCCGATCAGGACATCATTGCTTCCGTAGTAGACCTCGGAGAAATCCGTGGTGATTTCTGAATCGAGACAGCCATTGAGATACAGGCGCATGGTTTGTCCGTCGAATGTGAAAGACGCGCGGACTGTCTGACCGGTGACCACCAACGAACTCGATTCGAGAATTGCGCCGGCAGAACTCCCGTTGTTGGAGACGCTGCAACCACCGAGCCATGTCGTTCCGTCGCAGCTT
>CAXAVQ010000465.1:0-1779 GCA_963971985.1 uncultured bacterium | reverse complement strand
CCGTCGGTGACCCGGAGCGTCTGATGTCTTCGGGCTGCATCGTGGCTGAGGCGAACTGGCTCGTCGACCCGCCGTCGGAAGGTGAATGGATGCCCTGCCTGTCGCAGGTCCGATACAACTCCGAGCCGGTTCCGGCCCGGGTCCGCGTGATCGACCCGCTCGAACTGCCCGCAAGCGCACCGTCGCCCTCAGGTCGAACGGGAGCGTTCGAGGTGGAGTTCGACGACGCGCAGCGAGCCGTCGCGCCGGGTCAGGCCGCGGCGCTCTACAGCGCCGACGAGCCGGACCTCGTTCTCGGAGGCGGCTGGATCGCCAAGCTGGCGACCCAGGCCTGAGCATGCGATCGTATTACGGGCAGGTGGTGCCGAACGCTCCGAGCACGGCGTTCAGATCCACCAGGTCAACTTCGCCGTCGCCGTTGGTATCGCCGTCGCTGGTCGTTGTCCCGAAGTTGCCGAGGACCAAATTGAGATCGGCCAGGTCGACGGATTCGTCTCCCGTCACGTCGGCCGGGCAGTCTCCGCCACCCTGGGCGGCGGCGAACAGCAATGCGTTGGCCATGATGAGCCCGCCGTCGGTGGTCTCGTCCCAGTAGCCCGCGTTGACCGCGCTCGAGACGGGGTGGAAACCGATCTCGACCACGCTCGGGTTCGGGGCTATCGCGATCAGCGTTTCGCCCGTGGTCCAACGCGCGACGAGCGTCGAGTCTTCGGTCAGCGAGAGTTCTGCGGGGCGCCACGCGCCGAACGGGCCGTTGGTGCCGATGGGCGCGTTGTTGAAGAACGAGTCCACACCGTCGAGGATCGGATGACCGGGCACGAGAACCTCTCCGAGGCCAGCGGCAGTCCCATCGACGAAGCCGCCGTTCTGCGGGATCGCGATGTAGCCCGGTTCGGAGGTCCAACGACCTTGGAGGAAGCGGGCCGTGTTCGTCGAGGTGTTGGCGAACACACCGACGACGACGCCGCCTCCAGCATCGACGTAGTCAGCGAGCACGTCGCCCATCGTGACGGCGTTCTCGAACGACGCGTTCGACCAGGTGAGCACGGCGTCGTATTCGAGCAGCGTCTCCAGAGACGGCGTGCCGACACCGTCACCGATGCCGGTTGCGTTGATGATGTCGACATCGCTGAACAGGCCCATCGCGAGCAGCTTGTTGCGGGGGTCTGTGAAACGGGGTTCGTTCTGGGCGTCGGCGGTGTTGGTCGCCGCGGCGACGATGACGACGCGCGGAAGCGGTTCTCCGGCGGACGCGAACTGGGCGGTGAATAGAACTCCGGCGCTGGCGAGCAGTGTGGCTGCTTTCATGTCTGTCTCTCCTCAAGGGCCAGGCACAGGCCCTGTATCGAGACTACCACCGATCCCGGTCGTGACCAAGAATTCCGGCCTATTCCCCGGTTTCTTGCGGGCCAAACAGGAACCTCGCGGCCTCCGGGAACCGCCCCGCCCACGCTCGCTCGTTATGAATCGCGCCGTCCTCTACCACGATCCGGTGGTCTTCCTCGGCGAACGCCTGACGGAGTTCTTCCATCAATTCGACGAGTTGACGGTTGTAGGCCTCGTTGCCGGTTTCCCCAGTCCCCATGGCGATGAAGACTCGCCCGATGAAACCATCGTCATCGGGGGTCCATCGCGAGTCCTCGCCGAACTCGAGGATGGTCTCGAGGAATTTCGGGCCGACCACCGGCACCGCGGGCGATTCGATCAGCAGGCGTCCGAACACGCCCGGGCGCTCCATCGCGGCGAGCATCGTGATGTTCCCGCCGAAACTGGAACCGC
>CAXAVQ010000464.1:0-1780 GCA_963971985.1 uncultured bacterium | reverse complement strand
ATCGTGAATTGCCACGCGGCGATGGGGCGCTGGCAGGAGGCGCGGACCGCCCACGAGCGGGCCCGGTCTCGCCTGGCGGAACTGCCCGAGCAGGCGTTCGAGCGTGGCGAGGTGCCAATGTCTCGTGCGCACTGGGAGAACTGGCTGGACACGAGCATCCAGCTCGATCAGCTGAGTTCGGCAGAATCGGCCCGATAATTCTGGACCCCTGAGGCAATTCTTGCCGAACTGAAAACATCGGGCGGAGGATTCGCCCGTTGAGTGTCTGTACGTGCCCCTGAGGATCGGGGGCGGCCGATGCGCCGAAAGGGTCAGGATGACCGGTCAAACCACTGGGAATCAAGCGTCGTTGCGTGCGGATGCGCCGTCGACGCACGAGCAGCCGGGCGTTTGGGCGCCGCGTCTTGCGCGGGTGCTCGACGAGCAGTGCCGCCTGTACGAGCAGCTCGACGAACTCTCGCAGCATCAATCCGAGTGCGTGGAATCCGGCGAGACCGAGTTGCTGCTCGATGTGCTGGCCCAGCGCCAGGGCGTTGTCGAGCAGGTGACCGAGGTCAACGGGCTGCTGGAGCCTTTCGTTTCGAAATGGGACTCTCTTGCCGATGCGCTCGATGAGTCACAGCGAGAGAACCTGCGAGGCAAGCTCGCTCGATTGGACGAACTGGTCGATCGGATCACGAAGCGAGACGAGTCCGATCGCGTGAAACTGGAGGCCCAGAAGGGCAAGGTCGCGGAGGAGCTCGGCAGCGCAGTGCGTCAGAAGAACGCCGCGGCTGCGTACGGGCGGAACGCGAATCAGCAGCAGGGGGCTCGTTTTCAGGATCGGCAGGGCTGATCCGTGTCATCGATCGCGCCTGCTCAGGTTGATGCGGCTCAGGGCCTTTCGGCGACGGATCTCGCCGAACTGGTAGGGGCGTTCAATGAGGTAACGGCCCGGCTGCAGTCGACCCACGAGCAGCTCCGGGGCGAGGTCGCCCGCCTCCAGCAGGAACTGACGGATACACGCGGGCAGCTTCGTCGGGCCAGGGAGCTGGCGGCACTGGGCGAGATGGCGGCCGGGATCGCGCACGAGGTGCGGAACCCGCTGGTCTCGATCCGGCTGTTCGGCGAGGCCCTGGTATCGGATCTGTCGGATCGTCCCGGCGAGCAGGAGCTGGCCGGCAAGATCGTGCGCTCGGTGGACCGGCTCAACGCGGTGGTGGGGGATGTGCTGAACTTCGCCCGGGACCTGCGTGTGCAGAGCGATCGCGTAGACGTCGAGGGGCTGCTCCACGATGTGGCGGAGGTGGCTTCGGGCTACGCCCGGTCCGTCGGTGTCGAGCTCGCGGTGGTCGGTTCGCCGGATCGCGACGTCTCGGTCGATCGCGGGCTGATGCAGCAGGCGATCCTGAACGTCGTGCGCAACGCGTGCGAGGCGTCGGCGGATGTCCCGGACGGCGCGCGCCGGGTCGAGGTTTCGGTGCAGGAACGGCGCGGACGGACGCCCGAGGGCGGATCGCGCCCCGAACTGGCGTTCTGCGTGGCGGACAGCGGGCCGGGCTTCCCTGCGGAGGTTCGCGACCGGGTCTTCAACCCGTTTTTTACGACGCGTGAGACCGGCACCGGGCTCGGGCTCGCGATCGTGCACCGGATCCTGGATGCCCACGACGGGAGCGTCGTGATCGCCTCGAACGAAGGCGGCGGGGCTCTTGTTGAGCTTCGCGTGCCGCTGTGTGTCTCGGGCGAAGGCCCCGGCGACGAATCACCCAAACAAACTGTTCGGTCACTCGTGATGACTTCG
>CAXAVQ010000463.1:0-1792 GCA_963971985.1 uncultured bacterium | reverse complement strand
GTCGTGGCCGCGCCACCTGCCGATGGACCGCAGCGAACTCGATCGGATCAAGTCGCAACTCGAGAAGGCGTACCTCCAGTTGCACAGCGATCAGGACGAGCCGATTTATCTTGAGGAGACGGTCAAACTGCCCTATCCCCTCGACGATCAGACCCACACCATCATCGCGAAGATCGACCGGGTCGATCGCCTGGAAGGCGGCGCGTGGCGTGTGATCGATTACAAGACGGGCAAGGCCAGCAAACGACTCCTGGAACCCGACAAGTCAGATCTCCAGATGGCGATCTACGCCATGGCCCTGCCCGAGCTCTTCGAGCCCGGCAGTTCAGCAGCGGGCGAACTGCCGTCGGGGGGCGCCGAGTACTGGCTGCTGGCCACCGGCCAGCGCGGTTCCATCGGATTCGACGCCCTCAAGATCGACAAGGTCCGAGACAAAATCGATGACTCGATCCGGAAAATGCTCGCCGGCGAGTTCGAGCGCGGCAAGAAATGCCAGAACGGCATCTGTCGCCTGCTCCCGGATTGACCCCGATCGGCTCAGCCGGAGATCGTTTCGAGTTCGTCGAGCCGTCCGACCTCGTCGAGGATCTGCTCGGCGTAGGTCACCATCGCGTCGCGGAGTTGCTCGAAGCTGTCGAGCACGTACAGGATCGGCTGGTAGTGGTCGATCTCGAAGTCGGTATCGCACACCGTCTGCAGGTCGAACTTGCGCCGATCGACCTTGTCGCTCTCGAGCGCGTGGTGTCCCTCGCCGTCGGACGAGATCAGGCCGGAGCCGTAGAGCTTGGTGCGCCCGTCCTCGTGGATCAGCCCGAACTCGACCGTGAACCAAAATAGGCGCGCGAGGCGCGTCGTGTGGTCCTCGTTGTTCGTGTACAGCGCCGCCTTGCCGTAGGTCTGCAGGAAGTCGGCGAAGACCGGGTCAGCGTGCAGCGGCACGTGCCCGAACACGTCGTGGATGATGTCCGGCTCGGGCAGGTAGTCCATGCTCGTCTTCGGACGGACCGTGATCGTCGTCGGGAACTGGCGCTGGGCGAGGAAGGCGAAGAACGATTTGGCGGGCAGGTAGCCCGGCACACCGTGGCTCGACCAGCCCGTGTTGGGGAGCAGGTTCGCGTTGACCTCTCGCAGGTCGGGAACCTGCTTCCGGTTCAGGTTGATGACTTCTGCGCCCTTAAGGAACACGTTCGAACCGGCGGTTGCCAGGTGCTCCATCCGCTTCTCGTACAGGATGCCCCAGACCTCGTGGTTCTCATCGGTGTACTTGTCCCAGTGCTGGGTGATCTTCATCGAGTCGATGTTGATCTGATCAGGGGGCAGCGGGGCGGACCGGTCCGCTGCTTCCTGGGCCAGCCGAGCCTCTTCCGAGTCGATGACCGGAGAATTTCTCAGGGCTTTGGCGGTCTCGCTCGTATCCATGGCGCTGGCTCCTCGTCGATCGTGGGGCATTGAAATCCGCGGCGACATCATCACCGTGGAAACCATTATACCCGGTGCGATGCCGGTTCCGGGACAGCTCAGGGCATTCGGAAGCTGGACCGTGCGCTGCCGCTGAAGCCGAACAGCCACTTCAGGCGGTTCAGCACCGGCCCGACGAGGAACGCCAGCGCCGCGGTGTAGACCGCCGAGCCGAGTTGGCTCCCGAGCTGAGCAGCCGCGTCGTCCACGATGATCACGTCGTAGAGCGAGCGGAACTTGAGCATCGAGATCGCCACGATCTGCGTCAGCGCCATCGTCACGCCGGCGAGCACGACGATGGTGATGACGTTCCGCCGGAACATCATGCCGCGCA
>CAXAVQ010000462.1:0-1808 GCA_963971985.1 uncultured bacterium | reverse complement strand
CCCCAACAACCCCGCCCGCCCCTACCACATCAATTTGGACTCGCTGATTGACGAACCCGACAATCCGGACGAGCAGCACGCCTTCGAAGTGGAAGATGCGAAGGCCGTCATCGCCGAGATCCAAGCACGCGATCTCACCGCACAAATCTTCGAGATACTCCGGCATCCGAACCTCTCCAACGACTACCGACCCAACAGGCCGCACCTGACGCGGTACACACCGATAAATGAACGCGAGTTCCCGGAGTGGCACGATCTCCGGGAACTCGCGAGCGAGCAGCAGATCATGATCCGGCTCGCGCTCGATGAAGGTGTTCTGGAACTCGCAGGACGCCTGCTGCTCGAGACCGCCACCATCCCGCCCGTTCTCACTCGTCAAGCGACGGTCATCGAGCACCTGATTGGGTTCTCGTGCACGCGGCTCGTACTCGAAGACGCGGTTCGCATCGCCACGCATCCCGACGTCGACATGGCAACGCTGATAACCATTGTCGAAGCAGTCCGAGCAGCAAGGGACCTCGGCGACTTCGCCATCGCGATCCAAGCCGAAGAGCAGTACATCGGCGACCTGCTTGATTCCATGCACACGCAGAGCGGTCGCCTCGTACCGTCCGCCGGCTGGTACCACTACTCCGACTACACCGTCTACGAAGTCCCGGACCGGCGCCAGTCACCGTCGTTCATGGAGAAACTCGAAGACATCTCAGGGTTCTTCGCTCCTACAAAGGATGACAACCTCAACGTGCTGCGAGGCGCGATCTCGATGCTCCTCCCCGCCGCAACATCTCCCGATCCGTCCGTCCGAGAAGACGCGATCCGCGACTGCGAGCGCTTCCTCGCGTCGAGCGGCGAACAGGCACCGGTCATGAAGGAAAGCGTCGAGATGCTCTTCCGCGTCATCGACCTGCACTGGCAACTCCAACGAGACATCGCTTCCACCGAAGTCATCCTCGCCATGGCCGAGTACCGCCTCGACCACGCCGCCTGGCCCGAGACCCTCGACCAACTCGTCCCCGACTATCTCGACGCCATCCCGATCAACCCCGTCACCGGCGACCCCTTCGAGTACGACGCCAAGCCCGATGGGCCGCCGTCGCTCGAACGCCTCGGTCTGTAGTATCTTCTCGCACCGGAGAAGAAACCCATGACCGAGCACGACCCATCGTCCAAGCCCGCCAAGCCCGACCGTGAACAGAGCGACCGCATCCTCGGCCCAAAGTCATGGACCGCCCTGATCGCCGTCGTTTTCGTCCTCGGCACGGTTCTCTTGGCGGTTGTCGGCGTGCTGACCGCGGAGCCCTCGTTGGACCCGACCGTCCACTCCGACGCCGTCGAAATGACCCGGCTCCAACAGCCCGATCCCAATGCCCCCAGTCGCTACGCCGATTTTGTTGCGTCCTTGACGGCGTTCAGAGAAGCGACCGGTGAGATCGCGAGCGAAATCATCCCCAGCGACGCCGGCGATCCCACCGCCAGTAAGAACCTCTTCTTCGGGTCACTCCTCAAGAATCCGCCGCCAGAGTCATTCGCATACGAGGTGAATGAGCCCAGCATGATCAGTGCCACCACCAGCGTGGATGAGATCCTCAATCGAAGGCTTTTTGCGCCGGTAGAAGACCTTCTGGTTGCGCCGAATCTTTCCAACTCCTACCCGAACGGCCTGACTGCCTCCGGTGAACCGCTCCCCCTTGGAGAGTGGAACGAGAGATTGCACTTCAACGCACGCGAGTACGCCTTCACCGTGGCGGGCTGCGCAAAGGTGCTCGCCGACCGGGGCAGGATCGATGAAGCCGCGGAACTCGTCGCCC
>CAXAVQ010000461.1:0-1818 GCA_963971985.1 uncultured bacterium | reverse complement strand
TGCAGTTCGGTATCTGAAGTCTTGGCCACACGGGGGCCCTCGTGGACATCGAGCCCGATGCCGTGCCCGAGGCTGTGCCCGAAGGCCTCACCGTAGCCCGCGGCGGTGATGATGTCCCTCGCGACGGCGTCCAGTTCCTTACCCGTCATGCCCGGGCGGACGGCGTCGATGGCTGTCAGGAAGGCCTCGTGCGTGATCTCGTAGATCTCACGCATCTGGCGCGACCACTTGCCGAGCGAGAACGTGCGGGTCATGTCGCTCCGGTACCCACCGACCGTCGCGCCCCAATCGATGAGCAGCGGCTTGCCCTTGGCGAGCTTCGTCTTGCCCGGCACGGCGTGCGGCAGCGAGCCGTTGGCCTGGGCGGCCACGATCGGGCCGAACGCGGGCTTCTCGGAGCCACGAGATTTCATCTCGTATTCGAGTTGCGCACACACTTCGAGTTCGGTCTGTCCGGGCGCGATGGTCTCGAGCGTCGCGACAAGGGCATCCTGTTGGACCTTGACCGCCTTGCGGATCGCCTTCACCTCGTCGTCGGTCTTGTACAGACGCAGTTCGCCGACGAGATCGGAGGTCGTCTGCAGGCGCTTGGCGCCGCCCCGACCGAGCGCCTTGATCAGGGCATCACGCTGCGCGAGCGTCACGTACTCGCCCTGCAGGCCGACGGACTCAAGCCCCAGTTTGTCGAGGTGCTCAGCGGTCGCACGAGCGATTGAACCGGATCGCATGACCACTTTGACCCGCTCGAGCCGCTCGAGTTCTTCCGCGAAGCGAAAGTCGCTGACGATCGCCAACTGACGCGACGCGACGATTGCGTAACTGTCCTCGCCGCGAAAACCGGTCAGATAGTGGATGTCCGCCGGGTTCGTGATCAGCAGCGCGTCGAGTTCGCGCTGGCGCAGGATCGCGCGGAGCTGCTTGAGACGCTCCGCAAAGGATGGTGAGGCATGTTCGCGTTTGGCCATAGGTTGGGCAGTATATCGGCACGCCGAGAAACCCGCCGACGATCGCCGCGAGCACGGGCTCAGAGCACCACGCCTCCGTCGCCCTTCTGGTCACGCATCGAAACCGGTGGAGCGAGGACCTCGCTGATCGCGTACAGGGCGGCGAGACTCGGCTTCGATGGGTCCCGCCTCTTCGCCCCGCGGAGCAGCCCCTGGACCTCGCGACCGAGCGCGTGCAGCTCCGGACGTTCACGCGAATGCACCGACCGCTTGGCGGGGGGAGCCTCGGGGCCGGCCGACTTGAGTTGCTGCGCGATCGATGCCTGATCGAGCGCTTCCGGAGCCGACTCGCGCATCGCCTGCTGGATGTTGACGCTGTCAGTTCTGATCGGGTCTCTGGATACACTCCGATCCGGAAACGGCTGGGGTCGCGTCTCGGTGATACGCCGATCCGTATCGGTCCCGCGCTTGCGGACCTGAGCCGGCAGGGTACGCCCTTGAGCCGGAGACGGGGCGCGCGGCGTTTGCCCCGGGCCTCGGCGGTTCGCGGGAACCGGCAGCGGGGCGGTCTGTGTGGCGCCACTCTGTTTCTGTGACTGACGCGCTCTGAGTTCCCGGAGCTGCTGCTGACGCCGTTCGGCCAATCGCTGCAGCTCGCTCATGCGATCGTCAGCTTTCGACTGGAGTTTCGGCAGCGCCTCCTCGCCGGTCGAACGTCCGGTCCGGAGCTCTTCCTCGCGCCGGCGCTGCAACTCGGCGCGCATCTTCTTCTGTTCTGCTTTCTCCTTCAGTTGCTGAAAGATCCAACTCAACGCCGGCCCGCCGAAGGCCAGAGCGATGATCAGAATGTTGATCCAGTTGCCGCCCATGCGGT
>CAXAVQ010000460.1:0-1820 GCA_963971985.1 uncultured bacterium | reverse complement strand
AGCTGCGCCCGCAGCGCCTCCGCGTCGGTCTTGATCCGGTCCTGCACGTACATCGTGTCGTGCGAGGTCCCGTCGATCACGTTGTTCTCGCGGCTGATCGCCGGCAGGTACCGGAAGTTCGGGTGAGCATCGCGCAGCGCCAGCAGTTCGTTGTGGTACAGCAGATCCGTCGAGTACGGCGCGCCCATCACCAGCGTCACGTTCCCCTTGTACCCGCCTCGCAGCAGCTCGAGCACCATCCCCCGAAACGGCGCGATGCCGGTCCCGGTCGCGAAGAACATGTAGTCGTGCTGGTGCGCATCCTCGGGGAGCAGGAACCGCTTCCCGTTCGGCCCGGTCAGCAGCACCTCGTCGCCCTCCTGCGTATCGCTCAGATAGTTCGACGCCACACCCAGGAACAGTTTGTGGTTGTCCCAGTGTTCATCGACCGTGCGTTTCACCGTCGTCGAGATGATTTTTCCTTCACCGTCCTCGCCACCGGTCGGACAGGCCAGTGAGTACAGACGCAAACGGTGGGGGCGTCCGCGCTCGTCCTCGCCCGGAGGGATCACTCCGATCGCCTGACCGCTCCGGCACACGCCCTCGAGCGCCGTGCCCGACACGTCGATCTCCACATGACGCACAAACCCGGCTGACTTGCGCCCCGCCGTGCACAACTCGTTCTTCGTCACGACACCCGTCGCGGGCTCGTTCGGGCGACAGGCGTGCATGGTGGCTTCGGGCAAAACCGGTTCGTTGATCGTGGGGCTGGTCATAGACCAGAACGCTAGGTTGCGCGCCGGCCCAAGGCAACTCGCGCGCCGCCACACCGACGCCAATCACGCCACAACGCCGGTTTCACCGAGTGTTTGCGCTCATTCCTTGGCGCGCAACCTTCGGCGCGTTAAAGTACTTATCTACCCGTATTTCTCCCGAATCATCCGCGTCGGACCGACCGTCCGTCACGCCACGGAGACACCTCGCCCACGTACCGGAAGGACCGACCTGTGAGCATCGTTGAGACACGCCCGACCTCCTCCTCAAAAACCCTGCAGGAGGCGATCGACAGTCTCCAGATCGCGATGCCCGTCCCGGACAAGTCCATGACGCAGGACCAGGAGTGGGTCGTCGTCAAAGACGGCGACGAGTGGAAGCAGATCCGGCTCCACGACTACAACGACGTCTTCGCCATCCAGGGCCTCTACGAGAAGTGGGTCTACGAGGTCTTTCAGTGCAAGTCGCCGGACAAAATCCGCGACCTCCTCGCCGAAGCCTTCAAGGATCACAACGTCGATCCCTCGACCATCACCGTCCTCGACCTCGGCGCCGGCAACGGCTGCGTCGCCGAGGCCCTGCTCCCCCTCAAGATCCGCAACTTCGTCGGCATCGACATCGCCCCCTCCGCCGAGCCCGCGGCACACCGCGACCGCCCTGGCCTCTACAACGACTTCGTCATCGACGACCTCACCGACCCCTCACCCGAGTCCGTCGCCAAACTCGACCGCCACAACTTCAACTGCATGACCTGCGTCGCCGCCCTCGGCTTCGGGGACATCCCGCCACAGGTCTTCGCCGAGGCCTACAACCGCGTCGAAGACGGCGGCTGGATCGCCTTCACCATCAAGCCCGACTTCCTCACCGACACCGATCCCTCCGGCTTCTCCAAACTCATGAAGCGCATGATGGAGAATGACATCCTCGACGTCTCCGAACGCGAGAAATACCTCCACCGCGTCGCCACCCACGGCGAAAAGCTCTACTACGAAGCCTTCATCGGGCGCAAGAAAGCCGACATCCCCGCCGACTGGCTCTGATCCGTCCCCGTGTGCCATGGTCGCCCC
>CAXAVQ010000459.1:0-1825 GCA_963971985.1 uncultured bacterium | reverse complement strand
CTGTCGTCGTCGGCGATGACGACCTCGATGATGTCGCCGGTGGCGAAGGGGCGCGAGCCGCGGAGCTGAAGCAGAACGCCGCTGGAGGAGACGTTTACGGTCTCGCCGGCGGCGTAGAGGAGGTTTCGCTTGTCGCGGATCTTGCAGAGGGCGGACGTGGGGATGCGCGGGTGGCGACGGCGTTCCTGGCCGCTGGCATCGATGACGACTTTCTTGGCGAGGTGGACCATATCGGTGCTCCGGAGCGGTGGTGCTCGTCTGCTGCTGTCCTCGGGGTCGGGCGACGGATCCGCCTGCTCCCGCTTCGGTTGCATCGGCGCTGAGTGAAGCGGTCTTCATCGTCCGAGATCGAAACAGACCGAAAATCTGCGAGAGCGGAGGTCGATTCGCTCGATAACGGGGCATGGACCCACTCGTTTCGGTCATCATCCCCACGCGCGGACGCCCCGAGAAACTGCGGGCGTGCCTGCGATGCCTGTCCCAGCAGAACGCGACCACGCCCCGGTTCGAGGTGATCGTGTCGCTCGACGGGCCCTGCGAGGCGTCGCGAGCGGTGTGCGAGCAGGCGTGGTCGGGGTTCGAGACGGTGCTGGTCGAGTCACCGCGCCAGGGCATCGCGGTGGCGAAGAACTGGGCGATCGAGCGTTCGCGCGGGGGTCTGCTGCTGCTGATCAACGACGACATCCTGCCCGAGCCGGGCTTCGTGGGAGCGCACGCCTCGGCCCACGCCGAGCGCGAGGCGTCGGGGCTGGGCGAGGCGATGGTGCTGGGGCACTCGCCGTGGCTGATGCCCGACGGTGCCGATGGGGGGGCGTCGCTGTTCGATCGGCTGCTCGCGCAGTCGTCGATGGTGTTTTTCTACGACCGGATGATCACGCCCGAGGGCGAGGTGCTGGGAGAACGCGACCGGGACTGGGGCTTCCGGCACGCGTGGAACCTGAACCTTTCGGTTTCGTCGTCGGTGGCGCGCGAGGTCGGGGGCTTCTGCCCGGCGATCGCCAACTGCTGCTACGAGGATCTGGAGTTCGCCTGGCGGGTGAACCGCGCTCGCGACGGCGGCGTGCCTGTGCTGTTCCGTCCCGAGGCGCTGGCGCCGCACGACCACCGGTACACGCCCGATGGGTTCCTGGAGCGCGAGCGTCGGCTGGGGTATTCGGCGTACGGGTTCGCGAAGGCATCGCCGGCGTGCGCCCGCGAGGTCTTCGGGCTGGAGATCGACGGGGTGGATGAACTGGCGTACGCCGCGAGGTTTCTGGGACACGAGGGCCGGGCCGAGGAGCGTCTGCGCGGGGCGTTCGAGGGGCTGACGGAGCTCGCGTCGTCGTCGATCCCGGCGGGTGAAACCGGCATGAGGCTGCTGAAACTGCTGGAGCAGCAGCAGGTGATGCTTCGCCGGATCGTGTTCCGGCGCGGGCTGATCGAGGCGGCGGAGGGGGCGGTGATCGAGGGGTTGTTCCACCCGTCGGACGGTCTGCCGACGCGCTCGTCGCTGCTCGGGCACGCGCCGGCCTGAGCGCTCGGAGCGGCAAAAACAGGGGTTTGCGCGTTGCTCGGGGACCGTTTCGGGGCGGGAGTCCGAAAAAAACACGGAAAAAATAGAGCAAAACGGGCTTCGAAGTCCGAAAACTATTGTGCCGGGGCGTGCCCTGGCGTACATATTTCACAGAGAAAGACGGCGCGCACGTGCGACGCGTCGACCAAGTGCCACGGCGGCGGCGAGAAGAAACGCCCCGCCAAACGAAGAAAACGGAGTTTCAACATGGCTGCTCGTACCTCCACGAAACGCTCGACCACCAAGAAGCGCACCACCAAGCGCAGCACCTCG
>CAXAVQ010000458.1:0-1829 GCA_963971985.1 uncultured bacterium | reverse complement strand
CCGGACGCCTAAGAGCGATCGCTCCACTTCTCGGGTTCTCGAAAGCCGTCGCCGGCACTGGCGTCGGCCCCATCCCCTGACTCCGAGTTCTTCTCTTCGCCCGCGACATCGAACCCATCGGCGAGGATCGTGCAGACGATGAAGATGCCGCTGATCACCAGCGCGAGGCGCAGCGGCCCGCGGAACTGGGGCAGGCCCAGCGCGTGGACGACGAGGTGGTACCCGGCGCCGGCGAGGGCCATGCCGATCATCACGTGCGATACCGCCGTGAGTTCGCCGATCGTCGGCACCTTGAGGATCGGTCGGAACGGCTTGCGATGGATGCGCACCAGAAGCATCAGCCCGATGATGATCAGGATCGCGCCGAGACCGGTGAACGGCGTCGGGATGGTCTGGTAGGCGGGGTTCAGGGCGTGTGCCGGACTTAGAAGATCGCCCCGGCCATGGACGAGACGAGGGCCATGCCCTGCTGATCACCGGCTGCGGCGTAATGGAGCACCTTCACCTCGTCGGCGTCGGTGGCGCGCATGGTCACGACGAGGTTGCCGATGCTGCACCAGCGCGTCGGGTTCTGCTGCCAGGACATGCTTGTGATCAGTTCGTCGGCCTTGGCCTGCTTGATGAGGTCGATCATCTCCTGGTCGTGCTTGAGCACGCGATCGCGGGTCTCCTTGGCCTGTTCGTCGTCACCGAGGAACGAGTGCTGGTCGCCGAAGGCCTTGCCGATGTGGCTGAGGTCCGCCGAGGACACGAGCAGAGTCTTGCCGGGCATCTCGGCGATGGTCGCCTTGAGCGCCTCGACGAACGGGTCGATGCCGAGGCCGTTGCCGTCGTACGACTCGCCGTTGTTGCGGACCGGGTCGTGGACGAGGATGCCGAGGACCTTCGGGTAGTCGCCGGAATCCGGGTTCCGGAAGACGTGCTGGATCCAGGGGATGTGCAGTTCGATCGAGTGCTCGCGCTCGTGATCGAAGCGGTGGGCCATCAGCTTCTCGGCGTTCTCGGAGCCGAGTTTGCTCTTGAGCGTATCGAGGAACTCCGAGTCGGCCTGGCAGGTGCCCAGGGGGGTCTCGTATCCCTTGTCGCAACCGACGACGCCGGTCCCCTGCCCGAAGTGGTTCGTGCCGAGGATGATCACCCGGTCGGGGCGGTCGGCGACGCGCAGGCGGGCGTAGGTGTGGGCGTAGTTCAGCCAGCCGCGACCGTAGTCGAGGTGCGGGGCGATGACGGCGCGCGGAAGCGTATCGAAGGCCGGGTCCTCGGCCTTCTTCATCGCCTCGTCCATGAAACTGTCGAGCTGGTCGGCGAGCTTCTGCGGGCCCATGGCCTTCTTCTGCTCGTCGGTGGCCTCCTCGCCGAGTTCCTGCATGACCAGCGCATCGGCGAAGTCCGCCGAGGCCGCAGGCGGGAGGACGTCCGACGAGTCGAACTGCTCGCGCACCTTGTCGCGGAGCGCTTCGAAGGTCGGGCCCTCAAGCATGCCGGCGTCGTCGAGCTGCGCGATCAGTTGCTGGATCGGCTGCTCGGTGATCTGCTCGATCGCCTGGGGCGGCACGCCGACCTGCTGGGCCTGCGCCTTGGCGGCGTTGATGATGCCACCGATCTCGTGGTTGCCGTCCATGTGCCCCAGGATGAACTGGGCCAGCGGCGAGGTGACGACCATCCGCTCGGAGATCTGCGTGGCGTCGCGCAGGCCGAGCACCAGCCGCGTGCCGCGCTGGCCGAGCTTCTCGAGCGTGGTGCGGACCTCGCCGCGCAGGCCGAGCGGCTCCTTGTCGACGATGAAGACGTGCGGATCGAACACTTCCGCCGTGTGCTCGATGATCGAG
>CAXAVQ010000457.1:0-1837 GCA_963971985.1 uncultured bacterium | reverse complement strand
CCGTAGCCGCCGCGACCACCGCCGCCGCCGCCACCGTAGCCACCACCGCCGCCGCCACGGCCACCGCCGTAGCCGCCGCCACCACCGCCACGCGGGCGCTCTTCACGGGGGCGAGCCTCGTTGACCACGAGAGCGCGTCCGCCGAGGGAGTAGCCGTTGAGGGCGTTGATCGCGGTGTCGGCATCGCCGTCGTCGGTCATTTCGACGAACGCAAAGCCCCGTGAACGACCGGTTTCGCGGTCCATCACGATGGAGGCAGAGGAAACCTCGCCGTGCTGCCCGAACAGGTCGCGCAACTCGTCTTCGGTGGAGCGGAAGGGGAGGTTCCCAACGTACAACTTCTTCATCACTATCGGTCCCAGCCCGAGCGAACACTATCTACTTGAGGATCCATACAAGACTCGGGCAATGATCAGGTCAGGACCGACGCCGCTGATTTCGATCTGGCGTCAGCGAGCATGATACCGAGGGGGAGCGGGCGCACGAAGGAAAAATTTCGGGAAATCTTGCGATCCCGCATTGGGATCACCGGTTTCGGGGTAATCGGACCGTGTCAGGTCTCAGCGGAGGCGGATGGCGGTTCCGGAGCCGGTTGCGGAGCGGTGGTGGTCTGCTCGGGGACGAGCTGGGCCTCTTTGGCCTTGGGGCTGAACCGGAGGATCAGCGCGACCCCAAGGAGGATGAGCACGACCCCGGAGAGGCGACCGGCGTTGATCGGCTGTTTGGCGTAGCCGACCGCGCCGAACTGGTCGAGCAGGATGGAGGAGAACATCTGCCCGAAGACGACGGCCCCGACGAAGAGGACCGCGCCGAGTTTCGGGGCGAGGACGATGGAGGAGCTGACGAAGATCGCGCCGATCAGGCCGCCGAGCCAGGCCCACCAGGGGGCGCTGCGGATGGCCGGGAGGTCGGGCAGGATCTTCGGGTTCGCGCTGAGTCGCAGCAGGGCGACGGTGGCGAGCAGGATGAGCGTGCCGACGGTGAAACTGACCAGCGCGGCGACCCAGGCGCTGCCGAGTTTGCTCTGGAGCATGCTGTTGATGCCCGGCTGCATGGGCAGGATCATGCCGGCGAGGGCTGCGAGGAGGACGATCAGGACGGTTTGCATGCCCAAGGGTATCGGGCGGGGAGGGGTGGACGCGGTGCAAAACGAGTCACCGGGCGTCGAACTCCGTAAAGGTGTTCAGCGCCCGGTGGTGGGTGCGTCTTGATTCGTTTTGGTTGGTTCAGCGACGGCGGGTGGCGCCCAGGAGCACGAGGCCGGCGATCGCGAGCCCGGCGGGGGCCGGGAGGGGAATGACCACGGTCTTGGTCGACGGCGTTGAGGAGTCGCCGAACGCGGTGTTGTCGGCCCCGGGCTTGGTCGGCTTGAAGTGGGTCGGCGTCTGGAAGACGGGGCCTTCGGAGAGCATCATGACCGGCTCGTCGAAGAGGCTCTCGATGGTCGCGATGCCTGAACCGCTCTGCTTCACGTTCATCGCATCAGCGGCGTACGAGGCATTCGGGAAGAACGCGGTCTGTTCGGCTGCCGCGTTGCCTGCGAGGCACGTGAGCATCGAAATGGTGAAAAGTGCGCGGAACATCAAAGTCTCTCATTCCCCAAGCCGTGCAGTCCGGCTGTCCCAAACGGAAAGTGCCCCCACCATCGGGAGGTCGCGTTTAGCGTACCCGCGTTCCGGAACTCACGCAAGGCTGAACGACTGCACAAGTGCATGATATACAGCGACTTAAAGCCCGGTCCGGGCTGGGAATCGCGGCTGAGGCCTGATTTGTTTGGGAATATGGGCAATTTCGAACAAAAGAACGATCGAGTGATCCGCGCAAAAAGCGACACGCG
>CAXAVQ010000456.1:0-1855 GCA_963971985.1 uncultured bacterium | reverse complement strand
CCCGCCCCCGGCGCCGACTCCTGGGCGATCTGGAACGCCCCGCCGCACGCCGACGTCACGCAGTTCCGGTTGATCGTCAGGAAGTCGAAACCGATGCCGACCGGCACGCCCTCGGCCACATCGAGCACGATCCGGTCGATCGCCGTCCCGGACACCTCCAGAGGCAGGATCGAGGCGTTGCCGGTACCGGGGTCGCCGAACGCGATCGTGTCCGTCGCGACTTCCACACCCCCCTGAAAGGCACGGAGCACCACGGTCTCATCCGCACCGTCGATATCGTGCACAAAGATCCGCAGTGAGGTCGCCGGCGGGTCGATGTCGATCGCGATGTCCCTCGGGTCGAACTCGTCGCCGTCGATCACCGGATCGGCCAGAAAACCGATGATCGGGAGCAGCGATGGGTCCCCGTCGATCGAAAAAGTCAGCCCCAGCTTGGCATACTGCTTCGAGAGTTCGGTCCCCTCCGGGAGCCCCTCAAAGTCGACCACCAACTGCTGCACCTGCGCGCTCGAGGCCGGCGCGATCAGCCCGATGCACGCCGACGCGAGCATCCCGATAACCGTATGACGGACCATCAATTCTCCTCCTGCCCCAAGCCTACCCCCACACGGCTCCGGGGCAAGGGCTTCGTCCCGCCCGCCAGCCCGTGCGGATCCGCACAGGATCGGCAATCGCGGCTACCATTGGCCCCGTCCGGGTGCGAGCACCGGGCTGATTTCTTCCTCTTTGTAGAGTTTGGCTGCGCCCATGCCCACGATCACCATCGACGGCAAAGTCTGCGACTTCGAGCAGGGTCAGACGATCCTCCAGATCGCCAACGCCAACGGGATCGAGATCCCGCAGTACTGCTACCACGACGGCTTGTCCATCGTGGCCTCCTGCCGGATTTGCCTCGCCGAGGTCTGGGCGCCCAACCCGCGCAACGACAACAAGCTCGAGCCCATCCCCAAACTCCTGCCCACCTGCCAGACCCCCGCCGGCGAGGGTCAGGTCGTCTACACCGACTCGCCCAAGGCCATCCAGAACCAGAAGGCGGTCATGGAGTATCTGCTCATCAACCACCCGCTCGACTGCCCGGTCTGCGACCAGGCCGGCGAGTGCTGGCTGCAGGACTACTCCTACGACTACGGTCGCGGCGTCTCGCGCTTCGAGGAAACCAAGGTCAAGCAGCCCAAGAAGGACCTCGGGCCCCACGTCTACCTCTATGCCGATCGCTGCATCATGTGCACCCGCTGCGTGCGCTTCTGTCGCGAGGTCACCGGCACCTCCGAACTGATCGTCGAGGGCCGCGGCAACGCCGAACAGATCGATATCTTCCCCGGCGAGGCCCTCGACAACGAGCTCTCGGCCAACGTCATCGACCTCTGCCCCGTCGGCGCGCTGCTCGACAAGGACTTCCTGTTCACCCAGCGCGTCTGGTTCCTCAAGAGCGCGCCGTCGATCGACGGCATTACGGCGCAGGGCGACAACATCCTCATCGAGCACAACCGCGGCGAGGTGTATCGCATCAAGCCGCGCGACTGCGCCGAGGTCAACAAGTGGTGGATCTCCGACGAGGTCCGCTACGGCTACAAGTTCGTCCATTCCGAAGACCGGATGACCACACCGATCGATCGCGCCCACGGGCGCCAGACCGAGGTCGGCTGGGGACGCGCCTATCGCGAGACGCTCCGCCACCTCACCGGTGACGACCGCTTCGGCGGCGACGGCAACGCCAGGCACATCGCCATCCTCGTGAGCCCGATGCTCTCCACCGAAGACGCGTACCTGCTGGGCACCATGGCCCGCGCGATCGACAAGGACGCCGTGCTCGGCGTCGGCCCGATCCCACGCTCGGGCGAGGACAAGACCTTCC
>CAXAVQ010000455.1:0-1864 GCA_963971985.1 uncultured bacterium | reverse complement strand
CTCGACGGCGCGGATGTCCTTGCGGCGGGCGCTCATGATCCGGCAGAAGGCGGTCTGTACGGCGTCCTCGGCGAGCGCGTCGTCGCGCATGATGCTCCGGGCAAGCACGATCAGACTCGGGGCGAGCACCTGGTAAAGCGAGCGAGCCGCCCGGTTGTCACCGGCGCGGCACGCTCTGAGAAGCTCGCGGAGTTCTAGATTCGAGTTGTCGCTCGCGGCGCGATGCAGATGCGTGTCCTTCCGGGGTCAGTCGCGGGCCCATTCGAGGCGGGCGTCGAGCGTGGCCCGGGCTTTCATGTCGCTGGCGTGGCAGCGACCAAGGGCGGGGGCCATGTGTCGGGCGACCGTGCCGAAGTTCCCCTCGACGATCTGCGTCTCGATCGCCTCCAGGGATTTCTCGGCATCGGGCGTGTTCCAGGCGTCGGCCATGAGGTTCAGGGCGGTGGAGTACTTCTCGATTTCGCGTCGGAGTTGTGCCCTAAAGCTTTCCGCGCTGTCGAAGGTGGTGTTGAAGACCTCGGCCCTGACTTCGTCCGCTGTCCCGAAGTCGAAAAGGGTCGCGAAGTCTTCGATGAACCGGTCGGGTGTGGACCATTCGTTGGCGACCCGGCGGAGCATCCAGCCGCCGAAGAACGTGGCCTCGCCGCGAACGGCCTTGGCGCATCCGAAGGGGTCGTCGGCGTCGAAGTGTGCGATGGCCTGGGCGATAGCCTGTCGGTGGGCGTCGTTGAAGGACGCCTTGTTGGTCTCCACGAAGCTGTCAACGAGCGAGAAGCAGGCCATCGAGACGAGCGAGTTGATGAGCGTGAGGTCGCCGGTCATGTGCTCAGCGAGTCGATACGCGGCGGTGACGCGCTCGGTTGCACCGTCTGTGTCGCCCTCGGAAAGGAGGCGGCGGGCGTCGAGGACCAGTAGTTGAGCGGCGCGACGCATCGGGCTGAGGTGCGGGAGCAGCGCCTCGACGCCCTTCTCGTAGTCGATACCGAAGTCGCAGTGGTCAAGCCGCGAGGCCTCGATGAGGAGTCCGATCACTTCGGCCTGGTCTTCGAGCAGTTGGCTGGAGGGGTAGGGCTCTTCGCCTTCGGAGGCGTGGTTGTAGTCCGGGTCGTACAGACCCTCGTAGTCGACCGAGGGGCTGGGGGTGTCCTCGCCCATGATCCACATGGCCCGCCAGTAGCGGAGCGCGGCGTTCTGGTCGGCGGACGCGGCGATCGAGATCGGCGAGAGGCAGGCGATCGCGATGAGCAAGGTGAGCACGGGTTTGATGAGCGGTCGATTGGGCATTCTGGTTCTCCTATCGGTTCCCGGCGCTGCCCGTCGAACTCCGGTGTCGGGGCGGACGCCACCGAAGGGATGCCGCGCCGCCGGCGGCGTGTGTGGGGGGGCGTCGAGAATTCTCTCCGATGGCCGGCCCGTGCCCGTCAGTGCGGGCGGAGGTCCTGGAGTTCGGGCTCGACGGAGACCCGCCCGTTCCAGCGGTTGAGTTTGGGGCTGACGACCAGATCGATGCGGCGGCCGCGACGGAGGTGCTCCCGGTGAGCGGCCCAGGACCAGCCGACGACCCGCAGCTGGCGAGCGCGGGGGTTATCGGGGTCGGCCACGAAAAAGCTGAGGTGGCGACCGTTGGCGCCCATGGCTCGCGGCTCGTCGGCGATCGTCGCGTTGCGGATCAGCAGGCGCGGCGAGGGGTTGGAGCGACCGAACGGTCCGAGGTTGAGCAGCGATTCGACGGTGGTGGTCGAGAGCTCGTTCAGGTTGGCTTCGCAGTCGATGGTCAGGGCGGGGACCATGAGTTCGTCGGCGATCGATTCGTCGGCGTGGGCGCAGAGGGCTTCGCGGAAGCGGTTGAGGTTCATGCCGTTGA
>CAXAVQ010000454.1:0-1883 GCA_963971985.1 uncultured bacterium | reverse complement strand
GGTAGCCCTTGCGACATTTGAACTTGATCACGTCGGTCTTTTCGGCGTTGTACTGCAGCGAGTCGACCGGCTGGCCGGTGTTCTTGTCGGTGTAGGTGTTGCGGATGATCTCGCCGACCACGGTCGCGCCCTCGACGTAGGGGCTGCCGAACTTGGCATCGTCGCCGCCGATCGCGAGCACGCGATCGAAGGTGATCGAGGAGGCGTCATCGGCGATATCGCGCAGGTCGATGGTGATCTCATCACCGACCGAGGCTTTGATCTGGGTTCCGCTGTCTTCGATGATGGCGTACATCTGACGCTCCTTGCCTGAGAACGCCTCGTCGGCGTGATCGGACGGTCTGATACGGCCACGACCGACCCGCCTCGTGCGGGTGCCGGACGCTGGCGCGAGTCGAGCAGGATAGGGATTTCACTCGCAGAACGCAAGTTCTCACGCCCACCGAAACCCCGCAATAAGTCCTCAGACCCCGCCTGCGGACGCCACCGGTCGCCAACACGCCTCCATCGGGGCATCGAGGTCGATCGCCAGTTCAGCGAGACCGTCCGGGTCGAGATCTGCCAGGGGCGTGAACAGGCGAACGCAGGCCGAATTCCCACCACTGTACAGGCCTTGATCCAGGGCCGTGAGTTCGGTCACCAAGGCTGCCTGTTCCGTGACCCGATGCAGAGCCTCCAAGTCCTCACCGACGCAGATCGGCCAGATGACTCGCTCGCAGCGATGATCGGCCGCGATCTCGATCGCGTGGAGCAGGAGCGACGCCACACTCATCCGGTGTCGCGAGGGAGACGGATCGTGGGCGAAGACTTCCCGGAACCCGAACAGCTTCGACTGCCGCTCGACCATCTCCGCGCGATTTCGCCCGGAAATCGAGCCGCTCACATAGGGCGGTTCGTCGGAAAACAGACCGGAACCGACCGGAGGCAGCCAGCCGTACACGATCGTGCGTCCCATGCCAGCCGATTCCGCCCCGTCCCCTTCCGATTCGACGAGGAGCGACGCGATGAGCGAGGCGTACCCGCCGTTGTGGATGATCAGGGTGGAGGGAGTCGAGGCGTTGCTGGCGTCAGGCATGGCCCTGAGATTATCGGATCCTGAGGCCCGGCGCAACGAAAAGGGCGACCCGACGGGTCGCCCTGGGAGACAGACCGATTCGACTCGCCTCAGCGAGCGGCCTGCGACGAGTTGGCCTGCTCGCCGTAGACCTTCGAACGCAGCAGCAGCAGCGCCGTCTCGAGCTGCGGGTCGGTGCCCTCGGTCAGCAGGTCCTGCGGGTCCGGCCGCTCCGCATCGGCGATCGGGCGTCCGTTCTCGTCGAGTTCGATCACGTCCGCGTCCTGACGGAGTCGGAGCGAATCACCAACCTGATCGGGGAGCATCTCCACGACCACATCGGGCTGGATGCCCCACTGCGAGCGGTCGCGCTCCTTGCTCCGGTGGATGAGTCGTCCATCGGGGAGTTTGTAGAAGTGCGTCGTCAGTTTGAAGGCCGCGACGCCTCCGCGGAGCGTGTAGACATTCTGGACCGAGCCCTTCCCGAAGGACCGATCACCGACGATGATCGCGCGATCGTAGTCCTGCAGGGCACCCGCGACGATCTCCGAGGCCGAAGCCGAGCCGCCGTTGATCAGGACGACCAGAGGCACGTCGGGCAGTTCGGCCCGACCGGCCCGCAGGCGCTGTCGCTCCACAACGCGACCACGCCCGTCTTCCTGAGTCACGACGTTGCCGGACGAATCGATGAAGAAGTTCGCGACGGCGACGGCCTCGCTGAGCAGACCCCCGGGGTTGTAGCGGAGATCGAGGATCAGCCCCTTGAGGTTGTCTCGCCCGCCGGCTCGCATCTGGCGCACCGCCTCGCGGAGTTCGGCAGACGTCGTCT
>CAXAVQ010000453.1:0-1893 GCA_963971985.1 uncultured bacterium | reverse complement strand
GTCATGTCTGAGTTCATCGCAAGATGCTCTATTTGAGTAATCAGTACGAGAGCGGAGCCGTAGCCGACGAGCTGCTCGATGGGTAGGGCGTGGCGAGTCAGAATGCCCGGTATGTGTGAAGCGGATTGGAGATGGATTGCCGCGGCTTCGATATCGCCCCTTTCGGCTGCCACGCGTGCTCTGGCCGCGGTTGCACTGACATAGTGTCGCCAACTTGCCAAGTGCGGGAGTTCCCACTCCATCGCTGGCTTCAGATTTCCAGCCGCATCGAGCGAGGTCGGGTAGTTCGAGGCAAGGTTTGGGCTCTGGAGCAGTTCGTTGATCCGGTCGAACGCATCCTGTGCCTCCAGGATGTCAAGAACTTGACGCACACCTCGTGCCGTCTTTGTGTAAGAGTCGATATCGTGCATCACCGGATCGGGTTCATAGGGGATTGTGTACCAAGCGACCTGCGATCCGCTGTACGACTCTTCGATTGCCCCCTCAAAGCGATAGGCGGTCTCAAGGGCGAGGCTTTCGAATTCCAGCAACGCCTCAATCAGTTCCGGATATCGGCTCTCGGAATCCGGATCGGGCTGCTGACTGTTGGCGAGTGCGAGCATCTGATCACGCACCGTCGGGTCCACCCCGGGCTTGGCCGTAAGCACACTGGCGACAATCCAGGTCGCGACAATGAAGAACAGGGCGATGGCGATCAGGGCGGTCCAAGACTTCTGGCCGAGGATGCTGTCGCGGCCTTCCTTCTCCTCTGCCATCGCGTGTCCTTTCATGGGAGACTCCCCCATCCTAGCGGGATGCCTGAGCGGGCTGGCGTCCCGCGTTTTGTCGGATCGGACACGCAAATGCCGACAAGCGGGGCATGCGGACGCATGGACTGCTTGTGGGAATGTGGGCCTTCACGGGCTGTCTGTCGGCGTCGCCGATCGTGGACCTGGGGTCGTTGCCGGCGCTCGCGCCTCGGATCTCGGCGTCTGGCGAGGTGTTCGGGGTGATGCACGCGGACGGGGTTGGGCCGCGACTGGTGCGTTGGGGCTCACCGGAGTCGGAGCCGGAGGTGCTGGCGACGCCGGGGTGGCTCGCGCCGACGCGTCTGGCGATCGGAGGCGACGGGGCGCTGGTGCTGGCGGCGTGGGATACGCGCGAGGCGTGGCGCGAGCGGCCGTACCTCTATAGGGCGGATGAGGGGCTGGTTGAGCTGCCGCACGAGGGGAAGTTCGCGGGCGAGGTGTCGCTCCCGGCGATCGCGATGGGGGCGGACGGGCTGGTGTACGGGTTCGGGCGTCTGGAGAGCGAGGACCAACCGGTGGTGTACGGCTCGGCGGACGAGTTGCCGCTGCCGGTGGCGTCGCCGATGGCGGGCGGGCGCGTGGAGTCGGGGTTCGTGGATGGGGGCGGCGGGCTGGTGATGAGCGTGTCGGCGGACGGGGTGGGGCCAGCGCGGACGATGCGACTGGACGGGGAGCAGTGGACGGATCTGGGCGACCCGAGCGCGACGGGGGAGGACGGCTGGATGGTCGCGCGGGCGTGCGAGCCGGGCGGCGTGATGGTGGGGGGCGGGGCTGAGAGTCTGGGCGGGCCGATGGAGCCGGTGGTGGTGTCGCCGGAGGGCGCGATCGAATCGCTTGGGTTGCTGGACGGGTGGGTCGGCGCGGAGGCGCTGGCGGTGAGCGGGTCGGGCTGGGTGGTCGGCGAGGCGACGGTGTTCGATGAGGCGATGTTCGAGCTGCGCGGGCAGGCGTTCGCGTGGCACGAGTCGGTGGGGCTGGTCGAGCTGGCGGGCGAGGACGGCTGGACGCTGCTGAGCGCGACGGGGATCAGCGATGAAGGCTGGGTGGTTGGGATCGGGGTGCTGGATGGTGTGGAGCGGGCGTACGCGATGCGGATCCCGTCGGC
>CAXAVQ010000452.1:0-1899 GCA_963971985.1 uncultured bacterium | reverse complement strand
TGAGCAGCACCCGAACCCGACCGAAGGTCGCATCGCTCTGGCTCGTGTAGATCGCCGCGGCTCCTGCATCAGACTCACACAGCCGCACGACGATGTCGCGAAACCGTGGGCTGCCCTGGAACACGAAGATCCCGGCGCCCGCTTCAATAAAGGGGGCTCCGGTCGCGTTCCCGCGCTGGATGATGACATCGCGGAGGACCGCACTGGAGTCGACGCCTGACGCCCTCACGACGTGGAAGGTGTTGTCCTCCACGCCCGGATCTCCGATCGCCCCGCCGAGGGTGGTCGGGGATGCCGACGGATTGCGGTCGTCTCGCCGCGTCTCGGTTCCCGCGAAGCCGCCGATGATCTCCAGGTTGTTCTGCATCTCGAACGACATGGTGCGATTGCCGGTCCCGCGATCCGGCACATAGGTGCCCGTCGCGATCCAGATCTCCTCCACATCTTCCACAGCGGCGTCATCGAGCGCGTCCTGGAGGTCACGCTGCGCGCTCGCCCAGCTCAGACCGTCGCCGCCGGCCGCCGCACCCGAGTCCACATACCGGATCGCCGGCACACGCTCGTTGGCCCCCATATCCAGGATCGGCAGGGGACCATTACCGTTGTTGGCGATATTCAGGTCGTCGGTGAATCGCGGCTGACCCGAGTAGTCCACCGGCGCGCTCGTCACCGTGCTGTCCGCGGCATCGATGCAGGGCGACCCCGCATCGAGCTGGAACAGCGTGTCGGACTTGAACATCGGGTCCGCATCGATGTTGCCCGGACCGGCAAGGCCCCCGGTGATGTTCGAATAGCGCGCCGTGACAGTCAGCGCGGAACTCGCCAGTTGCAGCGACTCGTCGAAGCGGACGACGGAGTTCCGGACATCGACGGTGGCGGGCAGGCTGCCCGATGCCAGCCCGGCGCCGGTGCATTCGTTTTCGGCAACCGTGACGTTGGTCAGAACGAGTTCGGTGTCTTCGCCGACCCGGAACGGCGCATTCCCCGACATGCCAGTCAGGATCGAGTTGGTCACCGTGACATCGGAGTTCGTGCCCGCATCGATCATGTAGACCGAGTCGTTCGCGTCCTCGAACAGCGACTCGTTGATCGTGGCGATCCCGTGGAACACAGAAATGACACCCTTGCTGCCCGTGTTCCGTCTGAATGTCGAGCCGCTGATGAATAGATTCGAGAACGAGTTGAACCCCGTGGTCGAGATCGCGCTCCCCCGGTCCGAGACACCGCCCGAAATGGAGGCATTGTCCACGAACCTGGAATCGAACACGAGGGCGCTCCCGGCGTTCAACTGGATCGCCGCACCCAAGTTGGCTTGGTTGTTTCTGAACACCACGCCGAAACACGAAACGCTTCCGCTGCTCTGCACCAGGACTGCCCCGGCCGGTGCGTCTTCGAAGCTCAGGTTCTCGACGGTTGCGTCGATCCCGCTGCCGACAACCAGCACTCGCGCGGTGCTCGAGGCAGAATTGGTGAGAACCACGGCGCCGGGCGTCGAACCCGTGCCCCGCAGGCTCAGGTCCTTCGTGATCGAGAATGGCCCGGTCCACGTGCCCGGATCGATCTCGATGATGTCGCCCGGGCTCGCCGCGACGATCGCGTCCTGAATCGTCGGATGATCCCCGGGGACCTGGATCGTCCCTGCGAACGCATCCAGGCAAAAAGCCCACGAACCCCACACCGCCACCATCGCACATACACCACGCCGAAGCATCATTGGCCACCTTTCCGGATTCACAACGCCGCCCAGAACAGGCGCGCGGACGCGGACCGGCAGGCCCGCTACGAACAGGCCGCGAAATCCGCTCCAGACCCTTCAAAAATGTTCAGATTCTGTGCCCGGTCGCTCCGGCAGGGATTCCGGACCGGGTGGCGTGGTCTTCTATGAAGACCCGTCGCCTG
>CAXAVQ010000451.1:0-1909 GCA_963971985.1 uncultured bacterium | reverse complement strand
TGGGCTGGGTCGGCAAGCACACGCTGCTGATCCATCCGGCGAAGGGGAGCTGGTTCTTCCTGGGCGGACTGATCAGCACGGTGGAGGTGAGCGTGCCGGCCGGGCAGGAGGCGGTGGCGGACCACTGCGGCACGTGCACGCGGTGCATCGAGGCGTGCCCGACGGACGCGATCACGCCTCACTCGGTGGATGCGACGAGGTGCATCAGTTACCTGACGATCGAGCACCGGTCGGCGATCGATGCGGAATTCCATGAGGCGATCGGGGACTGGGTGTACGGGTGCGACATCTGCCAGGAGGTGTGCCCGCACAATTCACCACGCGCGGGGCGTGATGGGGGCGCGGCGAACCCGGCGCTCGAAGCGCGGTGCACGGACATGGATGCCGAGCACGGGCGCACGCCGGACGGGTCGGGGTTCGACCTGCTGAAGGTGCTGGGGTGGAGCGAGGACGACCGGCGCGAGGCGTTTCAGAGCTCGGCGATGAAGCGGGCGAAGCTGGACATGATGAAGCGGAACGCGCTGATCGTGCTGACGAACCGGGCGATTGAGGGGGCTGTGGATCGGGGGATGGTGCGCGCGCGGATGGAGGAGATCGCGGGGGATGCGGGGGAAGGGGAACTGGTGCGGGGGACGGCGCGGGTGTGTGTGGGGAGGCTCGGCAGGTAAGAAGAAAGGACGGGCAAGATGCCCGTCCCACCAAAAAACACTCGCACCTGCGGTGCGAACCCCCCCCCCCCCCCCCCCCGGCCCTCTCCCGCAAGGGGAGAGGGAGGAAGAGCCTTGATCAGCTCATCGCGCGTTGGAGGAGTTCGTTCACCTTGCTCCAGTTGATGATGTTGAAGAAGGCGTCGACGTACTCGGCGCGCCTGTTCTGGTACTTGAGGTAGTAGGCGTGCTCCCAGACGTCGATGCCCAGCAGGGGGACGACGCCGGTCATCATGAGGTTCTGCTGCTTTTCGCCCTGGATGACGAGCAGGCGTCCGGCGGTGGGTTCGTAGACGAGCCAGCCCCAGCCTGAGGCCTCGACGGCCTTGGACGCGGCGGCGAAGTGGGTTTTGAAGCCGTCGAAGCCGCCGAAGTCGCGTCGGATCATGCGTGCGATGGGGCCTTCGGGCTCGCCGCCGCCGCCGTTGTCGGTGGGGGCCATGGTCTGCCAGAAGATGGCGTGGTTGACGTGGCCGGAGCCGTGGAAGGAGAGTTCGCGCGACCAGTGCTTGATGAGTCCGGCATCGCCGGAGCCGGAGCGGATGTCGGCGAGTTTGTCGAGGGCGTTGTTGAGGCCGTTGACGTAGCCCTGGTGGTGGCGCGAGTGGTGGATCTGCATGGTCTGGGCGTCGATCGAGGGCTCGAGCGCGTCGTAGGCGTAGGGGAGTTTGGGCAGGGTATAGCGCCCGGTTTCGGGGTCGAAGCCGAGTTCGTCGTGGGTGAGCAGGGCGGGCATGGCACGCTGGCCCCGACGGTTGCCGGTGCCGGGTCGATCGGCCGGTTGGCCGGCGGCGGAGGCGACCGCGCCGAGGCCGAGGGCCCCGAGGGTGCCCATCGCGGCGCGTCGGGTGAGGGTGGGATCGGTGGCGTTCTGGTCGGAAGCGTCGAGGGTCATGGTCGGTCCTTTCTCTCGTTGTTGGTGTGGGCGTGCGTGGGGGCATGCCACGAGACGGTAGGCACGGAGGGCTCGGGAGGCCCGGACGCAGCCGCAGAGGGCGGAAGCGGTAGAGTGTGAGCCGAGGAGCGGGTGCGGTGATCGGTATCTGTTTGCAGGGAGGATGCAACGCCCATGTCATCAATGGAAAACGGCTCAACGAGCGTCGCCGAGCATGTGGACGGCGTGACGCGCGAGGTTGCGCGGGTGTCCGAGCCGATCGCGAACCTGGTCGACGCTGTCGGCAAGGTGGTGGTCGGGCAGCGCG
>CAXAVQ010000450.1:0-1916 GCA_963971985.1 uncultured bacterium | reverse complement strand
AAGCGCGCGTGCTCGCCGAACGGTTCTGGCCCGGTCCGTTGTCGATCGTGCTGGAGAAGGCCGAGTCGGTCGACCCCCTGATCACCGCCGGGCTCGACACCGTCGCGGTGCGCTGCCCGGATCACACCCTCGCGCGCGAGTTGATCGCGATGGTCGGCCCGCTCGCCGCGCCGAGCGCGAACCGGTTCGGTCGCACCAGCCCGACCAGCCCGAGCCACGTCGTGGACGAGTTCCCGAACGCCGATGACCTAGTCATTCTCGACGGTGGCGAGTGCGAGGGCGGCATCGAATCGACGGTGGTGCGCATCGATCAGGCGAACCGCTGCCTTGAGCTGCTCCGCCCCGGATTGATCACACCGGGCGATCTCTCGAAGGCGCTGCTCGACGCCGGACTCGAACGCGACATGTACGACCTGAGCGGCGACTTCTCGGGCGGTGCGAAATCCGGCGCCGAGGATGACTCGCTGCCCGCCCCGGGCATGCTGAGGCGTCACTACCAGCCCAGGCGCCCGCTGGTCATCGTGCGTGCGGAATCCGATGCGGATGCGGACCACCTGCGTCAGCAGGCCGCGGCGATGATCGGTGCGAATGACACCTCGAAGATCGTCGAGATGAACCTGGACGGCTCGGCGCTGCTCGCGGCCCGGACGCTCTACGCGTCAATGCGCGACACGGTCGAGGGCGACGATGTCGAAGCGATGTTCGTCCGGCGCACGCCCGAGCGCTCTGGCGAGGCGTGGAACGCGATCTGGAACCGGCTGGAGCGAGCCGCGAGCGCCGTCGTGGGCGGCTGAACCGGCCTGCTCGGCACCTAATGGTCGTCGATCCGAGTGATGCCTTCGCTGCTTCGGCGAACGGGACGTGCGGGAGATCGTCAGTCGTTTCCCTCATGGGATTGGGCTGGGGCCACCGGACTGGTCCTCCAGTACTCGAGGCGGCTGACTCCTCTGAAGGGTGCCCAGAGCGCCATGAGCACAAACAGGTCATGCTGGCTGAAACAACCGCGCCCCGAACCCCAAGGAGTTGAGCCGGGCACCCGGCGGTACGGTTGCTCACTTAGATTCACGCACCGAGGAGGACCACCCCATGACGATCGCGACCCCACGCCGATTCCGCCGCGCCATGCCGCCCATGGTTCTGATGGCGGCTGTGACCTGCAGCGCGTTTGCTCAGCCCGGGATCGAGTCTGCTCCGCTGGACTTGCGCGAGGCGGTCGAGCGGTCGCTTGAGACGGGCGACGTTCACTCGTACACATTCGAGTTGGATGAGTCGCAGTTCGTGTACCTCGTCGCGAATCAGAAGACGGTGGACGTGAAGGTCACGGTGTACAACCCCGGTGGTGAGACCGTCGGTGTGTACGACGGGCCGGCGCGCGGACCGGAGTCGGTGCAGTTCTTCTCGCGTGACGCGGGGGTGTACCGGGTCGAAGTGACCCCGTTTGAGAGCGAGCAGGGCGAGTACGTGATCGAGCTTCGCCGGGCCGATGCGAAGGCGACGACGCCCGAGGGGCTGGTCGGCCAGATGATCGCGCCGTACGACGATCCGCACACGCCGGGAGGTGTGGTCGCGGTGGTTCGCGACGGTGAGATCATCTTCGCCGAGACCTTCGGCGCGAAGCTGGGTGAAGGTGAGGGCGGTTCCCTGCTCGTCGCCGTCCACCAGCAACAGGTCGCGGCCGGCAAGCGCGCGGGCGACCGCGAGGTTGACGGCGAGCGTGGTCTTGCCAACGCCGCCCTTTGTGTTCCCGACTACCAGTATCATAGCGCCCTCACTCTGCTTGCTTTCGTTAATCGAAATGGCATGATCTGTCCATCATAGTGATATACATTTTTTAAGCCGCTCAATCCTCCGGCTCTGGATCGTCATCCTCATCCAGCGGCTCATGCTCCATCCGGCCATGATCCTTGATCGGGCAA
>CAXAVQ010000449.1:0-1923 GCA_963971985.1 uncultured bacterium | reverse complement strand
ACCGAGCGCCCGGACAACTCGTACGGCATGAACCGGACCGAGATCACCTGCGCCCGGTGCGACTCGCACCTCGGGCATGTCTTCAACGACGGCCCGCCCCCGACCGGCGAGCGCCACTGCCTGAACTCGGCATCGCTGACCTTCGTCGAGAAGGGCCAGGAGGTCCCGGAGGCCAGCAAGCCGGTCGAGACCGAGACGGCGTACTTCGCCGCCGGCTGCTTCTGGGGTGTAGAGCACTACTTCCAGATGGGACCGGGCGTTCTGGATGCCATCAGCGGCTACCAGCAGGGAACCACCGAAAACCCGACCTACGAGCAGGTGCTGTCCAAGCGGACCGGGCACGCCGAAGCCGTGAAGGTGGTCTTCGATCCGAACCGGATCTCTTACGACCGACTGCTCGACGCGTTCTTCACCATGCACGATCCGACGCAACTGAACCGCCAAGGTCCGGATGTCGGCGAGCAGTACCGCTCGGGCATCTACTACACCAGCGAAGCCCAGAAGCAGGCGGCTGAAGCGAAGATCGAGGAGCTCGAGGCCTCCGGTCGCTTCTCCAAGCCCATCGTCACCGAGGTGGAAGAGGCCAAGGATTTCTACGACGCCGAGGGCTACCACCAGGATTACATCATCAAGACCGGTCGGGCCTGCTTCGTGACCAATCCGTGGACCAAGGAAGAACTCGGTCTCACGGATCAGCCGGTTGAAGCACGCTGACTTTCGGGTCTGCTCCGCTTAGTTCGTGGGCGGCGCGCCGGGGGGCACGGTCGTGTCGTATCGGACGCCGTCGGGCACCGGCACCGGGACGGGCACGGTCACGCCGTGGCTGCCCTCGGTGATGGTGAGCGAATCGACCGCGACGAACGCCGTGTACGCGCTCATCAGGTTGTGGGCCAGCGCGACGCGCTCGATCTCGCCGGCGAGACCCATCTGCGTGTCCTGATCGCGGGTCCAGGTCATCTGCTCGGACAAGTCGGCGATCTTCGTTCGCGCCCAGAGGGCGGCGAGGGCGTCGAAGCGCTCGCCAGACTCCGCGGCATCGCGCACCGGGATGAACAGGCTGCGGTCTTCGCCGCCGAGTCGCCCGTGCACCGCGATCTCGCGGGGCAATGAGCCCTGGTAGCGGCCGGTGATGATGACCGGGCGACCGGCGTAGAGATCAGCCGGGCGACGCGGGTACACGCCGTCCACCTCGGCGCCCGCGAAGTCGATGGCGAGGTCGGTCATGGCCGGGTGGCTGATGCGCTCGAAGAAGTCATCCATGATGTCCACCGCCGGGTCGTTCAGACCGAGGAACGCGGCGCAGCCGTTGCCGAGCTTGGCCATGCGCTCCATCAGGAAGCGGTTGGTGGAACTGCCCACGCCGAACGAGAAGATGCGGGCCGGGCCGAGTTTGTCGTGGATCGCGCCGAGGATCTGGGACTCGTTGCCGATGTAGCCGTCGGTGAGGAACACGACGTAGCGGAGTCGTTTCGGGTCGTGAGGGAAGTCCAGCGAGGCCTTGATGCCCTCGATCATCATCGTGCCGCCACCGCCGCGGAGCTGGTCGACGTAGTCGAGGCCGCGTTCGATGTTGCGCTGTGTCGCATCGAGAGGTTCGCTGCCCAACTGCGAGGCGTTGGAACTGAAGCGCACGATCTGGAAGGTGTCGCCGGGCTGCATGGAACGGAGGGCGCGGCGCATCGCGTTCTTGGACTGCTCCATCGGCTTGCCGCTCATCGAGCCCGAGCAGTCGAGCACGAAGACGAGCTCGACGGGCTGGCGCTCGAGGTAACTGGCCTCCGCAGGCGGGACGAGCATGAGACTGAAGATCCCGGTGCCGTCGCCGTTGTCGTGCGTGATCACCCCGCTGCGGATGTCGCTGGAGGCGACCTCGTAGCGGAGCACGAAGTCCTTGTTGGGGATCGTGTCCGTGGAAGCGAGGCG
>CAXAVQ010000448.1:0-1929 GCA_963971985.1 uncultured bacterium | reverse complement strand
GTCGTTGAGCAGACGCTCGGTTCGGGCCGCGGCGTTCTCACGCTCGATCAGACCGAGGATGGCGTCGGGCATGGCTCGGATCCACCCGTTGAGCAGCGCGATGTCCCGTTTCTTCTCCTCGCGTTGGACGCGGAGGTTTTCGAGATCGGCGAGCAGCGCTTCCGGGGTCGCTTCGGCGTTGTTGCCATCGCGGGCGCTCTCAATCTGTTCGCGGAGTTCCTGGATGCGCTGCTCGACCCTGCTGGTCGCGATCGCCAGCTGCGGCCTCAGTTCGCGAAGGCTCCGGTGCTCCGGGCCGAGGTTCTGCTCGATCTGCTCGATCCTCATCTGGAGCGATCGCTGCTCGTCGCGATATTCGCGCAGGAGCGGATCAGCCTTCTCGAGGGCTTCGTCATCGGTGCCGGAACTGAGGGCGGTGGCGAGTTCGAGGTCGGCGATGCGCTGCTCAAGACCGCCGAGTTCGGCCCGCAGCGTCTGCAGGACGTTGTAGCCCTCCGCGAGCAGTTCGTCGGGCGCGATCGATGTGCGGACCCGTTGCAGACCGGCGGGCCGGATCCCCCCCGGCCCTTCGCGGAGCCCCTCTTCCAGGAGATCGATGTAGCGAGGATCCTGCGAAAACGGGACCTGACTGCTCCCGGACTGGGCGGGGGGCGTGGTCGGCGACACGGCGAAGCCGGATCGGATCGCGAGGATGTCCCGCCGGAGCAGGCTGAGTTCCTCGTCGAGCGTGGTCTCGCGCGATCGCAGTTCGCGCAGACGTTTCCCCTTGTCGGCATAACGTGAACTCAACCGGTGCGTGATCAGCACCGCGTTGGCGGCGAGGGTGGCGAGCCGGGGGTCGTCGCTCTGGGCACGGATGCTGATGAGTTCCGATTTTCGCGGTGGGGTGATGACGAGTATTTCTTCGAGTCGTTCAGCGGCGCCCGGCCCGGCATCCCACACGATCGGAGGTTCCTGGCCACGCGGCGGACGCGGGACCGTGGTGCTCTGGAACAGGTCGGCGAAATCGGCGATGACCCGACGCGCGGTGCGCGGATCGATGACGAGTTCACGCGGGCTCGTGCTGGCGACCTCTTCACGGGTCGGCATCGGCTGTCCAACGGGGGTCAGGAGTCGCGTCGGCGAAACCGCCTCCAGCAGGGAGGTCGGGCTGGCCCCACCTGACGCCGCCCTCAGGGCCCAATCCTCTTCGATCGCTCGGTAAGTGGATTCGTCGCTCGCGATCCGGATCAGCTGGGACGCGGTTTCGCGTGCTTCATCGATGGTCCAGTCGCGCCCTTCCGGAGCGTGATCGGGGTAGCCGGGCGAGAGGCCGTCGTTGTACAGGTTGACGTACTGGCTGAGCAGCGACGCGGCCAATCGCAGGCGCTCGGGCCGGCTCATGTCCTCGACCTCGTTGCCGACGAGGCGCTCATACCCGCTCTGACCGACGCCCTGCGTTTCCGCGACGTTGTAGAGGATGGGATCGAGCGCGGCGGGAACCTGGATCTGCGCCGCCGAGACGAACTTGCCGGGCATGGCCATGTAGCCGGCGATCGCGCCGACCGGCGCGAGCAGGGCGGCGAGGACGAAGGCGTAGAGGTAGCGGCCGCGCATGAAGCGGTGGACCATCAGCAGCGGGTTCTGGGCCGGGGCGGGGAGGTCTTCGGCGAAGACGACCCGGTCGGTCTGCTCGATCGCGTCGGACTGCGTGCGTCCCTGCGGTGGGGCGTGCTCGCCCCCGTGCTCGTTCATCGACTGGTGCTCGTTCATCGCTCGGCTCCCTGCACGATGGCGTCGATGGGGCCTTCGACCGCCCGGGCGAAGCGTTCCAGGATGGGGCGCCATTCCTCGGTGTTCAGCGGCTCATCGCTCATGAACTGGACCTGCGCGGCCCCGAGGCCGACGCGCTGGACGGACCGGGCGGACCGCTCGAGCGCTTCCCTGCTC
>CAXAVQ010000447.1:0-1938 GCA_963971985.1 uncultured bacterium | reverse complement strand
CAAACCTCCGTCCGCGACTATGGCCCCTCCGGGGGCGTCGAGAGCGCACACGCGCTCCAGTCGGAGGGATCGGCCCGGGCGGGAGGATGATTCAGTCGGGTGGGTGCGGGCGAGGGTCGCCTCGGTTGCCTGAGCGGCGCAGACCGAACGACCGCTGAGGGCCATCGCCGGTTTGGCGTTATAGGGCGGTAGCGAGTTCGGCCAGCCGGTCGAGGGCGAGAGGTAGGTCCCAGCGCGGATCCGAGCCCGTGCGGTTGCTGATGACCCGCAGTTCCACGAAGGGGATTTCCGGCGCGAGCCGGAGCGCAACGAGACCGACGGCGGCCCCCTCCATCGCCTCGACGGTGCAGCCGCTCCGAGAAGCGGTCGCCCACGCGGCTTCGTCAGTTCCGGAGCAGGTTGAGACGGTGGCGGCGGATCCGGAAGCGGGAAACCGCTCGGACAGCAGGTCGAGGGCGCGGGCGTCGGCGTCGATCGCCATGGAATCCGACTCCGGTAGATCGATGCGCGGCCCGAATCCACGATCGGCCATGGATTCCCAGCCGCTACTGGAGATCACGCCTTCATCCGCGAAGACGCTCCGCTCGCAGCGGACGATGTCTCCGCGCTCGTGGTGATAGGTCGCCGCCGACTCGTCGGTCGGGAGCGCGCCACCGATGCCGATCGAGACGATCGCGCCGAAGGTCTCGCGTGCCAATGCATGGCCGACGGCTCCAGCGGCGTTCGCTTTGCCAACCCCGGTGAGCAGGAGGGATACCCGCTCGTCGAGTTGCTGGGGCTCCCAGAGCACTCGAAGCGCCTCCGGACGCGAGCCGGTCACCCCCGCGACTACGCTGCGGGCTTCTGTCGACGCCGCGACGACAAGAAGGATCGGTCGAGCGGACCGGATCGGGTCCAGGAGTCTGGTGGCGTTCTCGTGGGACGGATTCATCGCGCGAACGATAGAGCGTCGCGGTCGCCATCGCGAGCGGAACTGGCCCTGTCGGGTCGGGGCGCGTACCTTTGGCCTGATGAGTTCTGTTCCGCCAGCCCGAGATGCGAGCCCGGTCGCCGTGACGATCGGGAGCTTTGACGGGGTCCACATCGGCCATCGGCACCTGATCCGGATCGCGCGCGAGCGTGTGGGGCAGGCCGGTCGGGTGGTCGCGTTGTCCTTCTTTCCTCATCCGATGACCCGGCTGCGTCCCGAGGCCGCGCCGGCTCGATTGACCGACTTCGACCAGCGGGTCGAGTTGCTCCGAGAGGCCGGGGCGGACGAGGTCGAGGCGCTCGAGCCGACGACCGACCTGCTGGGGCGCAGCCCGGAGGCGTTCGTGGATTGGGTCGTCGAGCGGTATTCGCCTTGCGTGTTCGTGGAAGGGCCGGACTTTCGATTCGGCAAGGCACGATCCGGCGACAACGCGAAGTTGAAGGCGATCGGTGAGCGGGTCGGGTTCGATGTGGACGTGGTCGACGAGGTGGATGTCGCGCTGGCGGACCAATCTCTGGTCCGGGCATCGAGCACGGTCGTGCGCTGGCTGCTGGAGCAGGGACGGGTGAGCGACGCTTCTCGCGTGCTCGGTCGTCCCTATCAGATCACGGGAGTCGTCCGTCAGGGCGATCAGCGCGGGCGGCTGCTCGGCTACCCGACCGCGAACGTCGAGACCGAGACAATGCTCCCGCGCGACGGCGTGTACGCTGGCGATGCAAGGCTGCCGGACGGCTCGGTGCGTGCCGCTGCGATCCATATCGGCCCTCGCGCAACGTTCGACCGGATGAACCGCACCATGGAAGTCTTCGTGCTCGGCTGGGACGGGCCCGTGGCCGAGGGGCGAGCCGAGTACGGCTGGCCGATCTCGGTTCGTTTCAGCCAGTGGCTGCGCGATCAGGCCAAGTATGATTCAGCCGCGGATTTGTGCGTGCAGATGGCCCGTGATGTCGATCGGGCGTCCACTCTGT
>CAXAVQ010000446.1:0-1943 GCA_963971985.1 uncultured bacterium | reverse complement strand
CCTCCGACCTGATCGCCCGTCGCGATGCCTTCTTCGCCGCCGCGCAGGACGCCGGTCGCGCCGATGCCTTTCGCCTCAGCGCGTTCCTCGGCCTCGCGATGGCGATCTACTGCCTCTCGCTCCCCAATACACCGCCCAGCAAGGAGGCCACCGAGAAAAACGCCTCCCTCCGCGCGGTCCGCGAGATCCGACGCCAGCCCCTCGTCACGCTGTTCCTGCTCTCCATCCCGATTTCGATCATCCACCAGTTCTACTTCGTTCACGCGTCCTCGTTCCTGCAGGAAGTACAGAACAACGCCGGGAACTCCGCTCTCGCCGACGGGATCAACCGCGTCTTCGGCGTCGGTGGCGGCGGGCTCATGACCATCGGCCAGATCTCCGAAATCGCCGTCATCGCGCTCATCCCGCTGTTCGCCAAGAAGATCAGCCGCAAGTGGCTGCTCATGGCGGGCATCGTCGCCTACGCCCTGCGCATGCTCCTCTTCGGCCAGATCGATGCCATCTCAGGGTTCACCGGTATCCCCGAGATCGGCGTCGCGATCGCAGGCATCACCATGCACGGCTTCTGCTTCGGCTGCTTCATATTCGTCGCGTTCATGGTCGTCGACGAAGAAACGACCGGCGACATCCGAGCGACGGCACAGAACCTCTATAACCTCGTGTTCGTCGGCATCGGCATCATCGTCGGCAGTTGGTTCGCGACCAGCATCGTGGCAAAGTGGGCAACCGAGCAGGTGGCCGGACCGGACGGCACGATGATCGACTCCGTTGACTACGGGAAACTCTTCGGTGTCCCGATGTGGATCGCCCTCGCCTGCCTCATCGTCATGCTCGTCTTCTACCCCAAACGCGGGCGTTTCGAACGAACGGGCGACGAGCCCGACGACACCGAGATGCTGTCCAAATGACCCCATCAACCGATTCCGGCCACAAATTAGTGCTTCCGGTGAGACCCGATCGCAAGTAGGATCCATCTGAGGGCATCGCCCGACCATTCGTGACCCGCCGCGACTGTGCAATCACCACGCGGCAGACAACAGGAGACCCCGGACATGACCGACCAGAACCGACCCGAAGCCCAGACCAACCCCGGTCGTCGTCGATTCCTCGGTACCACCGCCCTCGCCGGAGCCGCGGCGGTCCTCGGCGCCACCGGAACCGTCTCCGCCCGTCCGGTCCGTCTCTTCCCCACCGTCGAAGCCCGCAAGGGCAAAGCACCGTCGGCCGGCGAACCGATCCGTATCGCGATCATCGGCACCGGCGGCATGGGCACCGGCCACGCGAACGCCCTCCTGAACTTCGCGAACGGCGGACGCGAGAACCTGCAGATCGTCGCCCTCGCCGACCCGTGCGACGAGCGCCGCGCAAACTGCCACAACGCCTGCACCTCCAAGCAGTCCGGCGTCGACGTCCAGTCCACCCGCGACTACCGCGAAGTCCTGAAGCGCGACGACATCCACGCCGTACTCGTCGCCTCACCCGAGCACTGGCACGCCCAGCACGCCATCGATGCGCTCGAGTCGGGCAAGGATGTGTACTGCGAGAAGCCCATGACCCTCGAACTCAACGAGGCCATGGACGTCCGTCGCGCCGTGCTCAAGCACCCCGACCGAGTCTTCCAGGTCGGCACGCAGATGATCATGCTCCCCAAGTACAAGGCCGCACGCGAGGCAATCAAGGCCGGCACGATCGGCCCCGCCGTCTGGTCGCAGACCTCCTACTGCCGCAACTCCACGACCGGCGAATGGAACTACTACGGCATCAACCCCGACTGGAAGCCCGGCGTCAACCTCGACTGGGAGGCATGGCTCGGTCGCCTCGGCCCGCGCGAGTGGGACCCCAAGGTCTTCGCCCGCTGGCGCCGCTACAAGGACTTCTCCACCGGCATCATCGGTGACCTGCTCGTGCACGTGATGACCCCGCTCATCTTCGCGCTCGACGCC
>CAXAVQ010000445.1:0-1958 GCA_963971985.1 uncultured bacterium | reverse complement strand
GGCCCTGCTCCCCAACGGCGAGACCACCCTGAAGACCTACTTCAAGGAGGCCGACCACATCCGCCTGCAGCCCGCCAACCCGGAATTCGAGCCGATCCGCGTGAAGGAGTGCAAGATCCAGGGTCTGGTCATTGGGGTGATGCGTCGGTATTGAGTCTTCGGCGTCTGGCGGCTCCCAGCCCGTCTTGTCGATACCCACACTGCGACGACGCCTCTGCTGTCGCGCGCTCTGACGGGAATCGGCCATGCCTGCTCGCGAACCATCCCAATCGCTGCTTTCCAAAATGGGCCTGGTCCGCCTGGTCGGGGTCGGCGCGCTGGTGATCATCGCCGGGCTCGGCACCGCCACGGCGTACAGCGTCGCCCGCTCGCAGCTCGCGGCGTCGGTCTATCTGGAGCGCCTCGAGGCCCTCGCTCGCGACTACGAAAGCCTCCGCGAGGAGTACAACACCG
This sequence comes from uncultured bacterium, assembly GCA_963971985.1. Taxonomy (GTDB): domain Bacteria; phylum Planctomycetota; class Phycisphaerae; order Phycisphaerales; family UBA1924; genus JANSXG01. The sequence continues at coordinate 1,505 of CAXAVQ010000445.1, read as the reverse complement.
CCGTGCGCCGGACCGCGGTCACCGAGTTGCTCGTTGCCGGCGACCGGCTGAGTGTGCACCTTCGGACCGCTGACGGGCAGACCAAGACCATCGCCACCCCCTTCGACCCGCGCGGCGAGATCTACGTGGATTACGCGGTGGTCGACGGACGCCTTTGGCTTCGCCGGATCTTCGATGCCGACACGCCCCCCAGCGGGGCCATGGTCGTCGACCCTTCCTTTGAGACGATCGACTGGTCTCAGGTCTCGGCGAAGTACGGCAAGGCGATCTACCGCTCGCTCGACACCGGTCGCTGGGTGGTCTCGGTCACCGGCGACGGCTCGCTCGGGCTGGAGAAAATCAACCCGGAGGACGCCGATCGCCCGCTGGCCTTCGCCCCGCAGATCCGCGATTTCGAGACTATCGAGGAGCAGGTCCGCGACCGGATCGACCGGATCGGCTGGCGCGACGTCGTCCGGCGCTGGTTCAGCGCTCCCGGGTCCACCGCTCGGGCCGGGGTCGAGCCGGAAATCGACTGATCGTTGATCCCACCGATCGGAACAGGCCCGCCGGGCCCTGCGGTATCATCGTCCCCCCGACTCGGATTCCGCCCCCCTGCTTCCACCCCCCGCCCGGTACCCCGTGCCGACCAGCCGAGATTGCCCCCAATGCCCGACCAGACCGAAGCGACCACCCAGCCCAAGAGCATCGACAACGCCGACAAGTCGATGGACGACATCATGTCGCTGTGCAAGCGGCGCGGCTTCATCTACCAGGCCTCGGAGATCTACGGCGGCATCAACGGCTTCTGGGACTACGGCCCGCTCGGCGCCCAACTCAAGAAGAACCTGCGCGACGCGTGGTGGGAAGACGTGATCATGATGGGCTGCTCGGGCGCAACCGGCCCCGACGGCCAGCCCGTCGAGATCGTGCCGCTGGACACCTGCATCATCCAGAACCCGAAGGTGTGGGAGGCGAGCGGGCATATCGGCGGGTTCAACGACCCGATGGTGGACTGTCGCGAGACCAAGAGCCGCTACCGCGCGGACCATGTGCAGGTCATGGCCCAGTCCTCCGGCGAGGGTCAGATGTACGCCTTCATCGGAGGCGATGAGGCTTCTGAAAGCGGCGCCCGCAAGAAGCTTGAGAAGTACGCCCGGACTGAGCTGTCGGACGACCAGATCACCGTCACGCCCCTGGTCGATCTTGATCTGAGCGTGTACGAGCGCATCGTCGGCCCCGATACCAAGGAAGCAGGCACCCTTACCCCACCCCGCGCCTTCAACCTCATGTTCCCCACCGTCGTCGGCGCGACCGGCGACTGGGAAGCCGACAAGGCCTACCTCCGCCCCGAAACCGCGCAGGGCATCTTCATCCACTTCAAGAATGTCGTGGACACCACGCGCGTGAAGCTGCCGTTCGGTATCGCCAACGTCGGCAAGAGCTTCCGCAACGAGGTGACGCCGCGCAACTTCACGTTCCGCTCGCGTGAGTTCGAGCAGATGGAGTGCGAGTTCTTCTGCCAC
>CAXAVQ010000444.1:0-1961 GCA_963971985.1 uncultured bacterium | reverse complement strand
CGTCTACTGCCACCACGGCGTGCGTTCGCTCCGGGTCGCCGCGGCGCTGCGAGAGATGGGGATCGACAACGCCCGGTCGATGATCGGCGGGATCGATCTCTGGTCGCAGCAGATCGACGCGTCCGTCCCCCGCTACTGACGCACGATCGCAAAAAAGAAAACCGGCCGGAGATGACCCCCGGCCGGTCGTTCGTTTCGTGAACTCGCCTGTTCGCTTACGGGACAGCGCTCGGCAGTTCCATGCGGAGCAGGAGGCGCGGACGGTCAGTGGGTTGCCGGACGTTCGAGCGGTCGAACACCACCAGCCAGCGCGATTCGTAGGCCGGGCGGAAGAGAGGGTCGTTCATCGCCTGAAGTGCTGCGGCTTCGCCGTTGCCGGGGACCTCGATCGACTCGATGATGTCCGGGTCGTACCCACGCAGAACGAACGTCGCCATGAAGACGTCGGACCGTGTCGAGACGATGTTCGCGACGGCTCGGAAGAGCGCGAGTTGTTCTTCTGCATCGCTCGCCGGGTTGTAGTCCGGCCTGCCGTATGCACGGTCCTGAGGCGGGCCGAAAGAATACGGGAGCCCGGTGTCGGACCATGTCTCCATCGGTGGCCCCTTTGTGTTCAGCGGGCTGGCCCCCACTTCAAGGAAGGTGCCGGTCTGACCGGGGAGCGGCGTGCCCGTGGCATCGAAGCGCCCGAGGAGAGCGATCTCGCCCTTGGACACGAAACCGCGATACCCGGCGCTGTTCGGATCACCGTTCGCGGCGATGTCCCGTAAGCCAGCCAGACCGGTCCAGTTTTCGCGAGCGTTCGCGAACACACCGAAGTTACCCTTGCGCTCCCGGTAGTCGTACATGATTCCCGCCCGACTGTTCGCGCCGCCGAACCCGCTCGTCGGCGGAGTGGCGACGAGCGAGAACCCAGACGAGGAGCCGTCGGCGATGGCTTGCAACGGTTCGGTCATCGGCAGCGCGCCGAGGAGGCGGCGGGTGGCTGTGTTGACGTTCACGGTGCCCGGGGTGATGAAGTCACGGGGCCGGAGTGTGGTGAAGAGATCGACGATCCGCGAGCCGAGCGGCACACGCATGTGATCGGGGAGGTTGGCCACATCGTTCAACGTGCTGCCGAACCGGTAGAGCGTCGGGTTGATTCGACCGAACCACGGGTTCGGGTCGATCGTGCCCGGTGATGTGAGATCACCGTCGAGATGGAAGTCAAAGCCGAGTTGCTCGCTGAACGTCAGCCAACGGCCCCCGGTGTCGCTCGTGCTCTGGAAATCGGGCAGAGGCCCCTGGTTGTTGTTCTGATAGCGCGTCGAGAACTCGTTCACGCGAAGCACGCTGTACCCGGCGTTGGGATAGCCTTGCTCATTGTGCAAGTACATATGGCAGAACGCCGGGAGCAGAAGGACGTCGCTCACAGATGAGAGCTGCGTGCCCGGGAGGAACAACTGGTACTCCGGCAGGCCGTCGAAGATGGCGCGTTCCGAGTCGTCACCGAGCGTGAAGGCATCGTTGCGACGGGTCAGGAATACGGTCGGCTCAGGGCCGGCCAGCGGATCGGTGATATCACCTTCTCCTTCGTCTCCCCCGCCGCCGCCGCCGGGTCCGGGATCGACCGGGTTGATGTTCGGGTCCCCGGACCACGCCTGCCTGAATGAACCGCCGGGGATGGAGCCGGGTCCGCTCGCGAATGTATGCCCAACAACGTTCAGTTCGTTGCGATCAGGCTTTTCGACGACGTATCCGGGGAATCCCTCGTTGCCCGAGGGGCGTTGGGGGGCACGGCGCATGTTGCCGTAGACGACCTGTCGGAAACCGCCTCGGAACGGCTGCCCGTCGACGGTTTCGAAGGTCTGCGACTGCGAAGCGCGCATCGCTCCGAAGAAGTCATTCCATACGATGCCATCGCCGAACACTTGAGAGTTGAGGCCGGTCGTCATGCGATCGACCAGGATGTCGCCCTTCCG
>CAXAVQ010000443.1:0-1963 GCA_963971985.1 uncultured bacterium | reverse complement strand
AAACCCGGCCGCCTCGAAGCGGGCGCGGAACCGTTCGAGGGCGTTCTGGATCTGCCGGCGGCTCACCGCAGCGCCGGATCGGCGCGACCACTCGCGCGCGGCCGCCGCCTTGCCGTGCTCGGCGACCAGCCGAAGCAGGTCCCGGTCCTTCGGGTCGAGGGTGGCCATGACCGCCGCGACGGCCTCAGCGGTCTCGGCGGTATCGAACTGGCAAGCGGGGGCGGCCTGGTGGCGGCGCTGCTGGTCGGCAGGACCGAGGACCGTGCGAAGCGGGACGGCGTCTCCGTCGCACTCGACGAGCGTCCCCTCAAGGGAGATCGCCTCGTACTCGCCGCGCCGCTTGTGGCGGCCACGGAATCGCAGCTGCATCGCCACCCAGGAATCGATGGCGTTCGTGACGAACGCCTCGATGTTCCCCCGGGCGGGATCGAACAGATGGGCCTTCTCCAGCAGATAAAGCAGCATCTGCTGCGTCAGGTCGTCTCGGTCCGACCAGGAGAAGTCGGTGCGCCGGCAGAGCTGGGCGGCTTTGATGCGGATGAGGGTGGCGGTGAAGGGGTCAGAAACAACGTCGTGCCGATCGGCCATCGGAAACTCCGAGGCCGACCTCCGTGCTCACCAACCAGCCACGGAGTCGCACAACGTTGTCTGTGCCGCGACGACATGCCGCGGAGATGCACAGGTGCGCCCGTGACTGGCCGGTTATGAGCCGGTCGGCCTCGGACGAGGGCCCGGGTGTCGCGGATGGCGCAAGAAACAGGGCGAGCCATTGGCCCGCCCTGGTGCGTGGAAGATGTTGTTGAAAAGCGACTTAGCGACGCTCAGAGAATTTCTTGCCCCTGTCGCGACTTTGCGACGCGACACTTCGGGCGACAGAGTTGGTGTCGGCGGTCTGCTTCACGGCCTTGGGCCCTCCAGCGGCCTGAACCGCACGCTCCACTGCCCAGCGATCGGTGATGTGGCCCTCGGCGACGAGGGCGTCCGCTGCCTTGCGGTACGACCCGTGGACGCGGTATGCCTGCACGAGGCCTTCGTTCGTGATCATGGACTCGATGGTGTTCTTGACATGCCGACGGACCTTCTTGGCTGCCAGTTGCTCCAGCGGGATCGCTCCCCGTTCCAGCGCCAAGGCGTCCGCCTCTGCGACCGCCTCCAGCAGCGCCACGCCGTCGATCACGAATCGATCGCCATCGAGTTCAGCGATCCGTTCCAGCGCCACCACCGCCGGAACGCAGCCGAGCCACACGCGATCATCGGGCACCTGCCTCGGGACCAGCACGATCGTGCGTCCACCCGAGCCGACGTGCGCCGCGACGGAAGTGCCGTCAGGATCGGCCAGTCGTGTGGCGAGCATGGCCTCCCTTGTCTTGCCTTCCCATGGGATACGGCCCAGACGCCACAGCCGGTTGGGCATGAGCGGCTTCGGCGTCCCTTTGAGTTCCATCGCAGAGCTCACGAGGGTCGCCAGGCCGTCGAGGTCGACCGCCCAGCCCCGGCACATCTCAGCGATGACTTCAAGGCGGAGCTGCTCGGGGCAGTAGATATAGAGCCGCGGCTGACCGTCCGGGCCCGGTCGCTGGGCGACCGGTTCGACATGGCCGTCATCGCAGCTCGGGCACGACGCCATCAGGCCGCCGGCCGATTGGCGGAGGATGCCCGACTTCAGGAAGACCTGGAGCAACCCGGCGGGCCACTCGGCGAGGTCACGGTGGTCGAACCTGCGACCGACGTCATCGGCCGCCGCGAACAGGAGATTCAAGATCGCTTCACTGGTCATCGGTGACCCCCCAGCGCCGGAGGCAACGCTCGCCGACAGCTCGCTGCTCGTCCGGCTTGCTCTTGAGGTTGCTCGAGTTCGGCACCGAGACGTCGAAACGCAGCGTCGGCGACCGGCCAGGGCCCTCGTGCTGGAACTTCAGGGCGAGCGAAGCCGAGAGAACCTTCGCCCCTTCGGCCGTGACGT
>CAXAVQ010000442.1:0-1965 GCA_963971985.1 uncultured bacterium | reverse complement strand
CCCGAGGAGATCGAGGAGACCTGCGATCGCAACACATGGCTCGACGACGAGGAGATGCTCGACTACGGCCTGGTGGACAAGGTGCTGACGAACATGCCCAAGACGGGCGATTGAGCGCAGGCCACAATCAGTGAACACGAGCCCGAAGCGCGAGCTTCGGGTTTTTCTTTTGGATGGAGAAGCACGGGTACCCGGGGCTCGCGCCCCGGGCTCTTGTTCGTGGCGAACTTGAATTGCTGGGGAGAACCTGCCCGGCTCTCGGCTATGCTTGAAGCGATGGCCACCCGTCGATCGACCAACCTGGCGCGCGTGATCGCGGCTTTCGGGCTCTGCGTATTGGTCGTGGCCTCGGGCTGTTCGCGTCGGGCTGGGGGGTTCAAGGACCAGCTCGACGAGGCGCGGTACGAGCGGGATCAGCTTGAGACCGAGTTGCGGCGCGTCACCGCCGAGCGGAACGAATTGCGCGGCAAGCTGGACGAGCTGACCGCCAAGCTGGAGGCCGTGGACGGCGTGCCGGCATCGGTGGTGATCGACTCCATGCCGCGATGCGCGGGCATCCGGATCGACCGGCTGACCGGGCTCTACGACCGCGACGGCGAGCCGGGGTTCGAGGGGATCGATGTGTACCTGCTCCCGATCGATGCACGCGACGGGTTCGTGCAGATCTCGGGGACGCTGCAGGTGGTGGCGACGCTGTACCCGCCGCCCGGCTCGGCCGAGGCGGAGCGGGTGGTGGCCCGTCGGGTGGTGGAGCCATCGGAAATCCGCGAGGCGTATCGCTCGACGCTGCTGAGCACGCACTACAGCGTGCCGCTGGAACTGGGGCGCCCGATCACCTCGATCGAGGGCACGCTGGTGCTCTTGGTGCAGTTCCGCGATGTGCTGACCGGGCAGACGCACAGCGCCGAGCGGATCCTGAAAATCTGAAGGATCTCGGAGCGTCAAAACCGCGTTATCAGGCTGGAAACGGTGATATATGGACATTTCGAAGATTTTGCGCCCCACGAGCGAACCCTGGGCCGGCGGGCGTCGTTGTATGGGTCGACCGGTTTCGACGATGAGGCCGGTCGGCAGAACGAATGAGTCTCTCCTCTCTCTCTTGGTTCTAGCCACGCAGCCCCGGTCCACCAGCCGGGGCTGTGTGCGTTTTGCGCCTCGCGGATCGACGCCCGACCGTCCCGGGCGGTATTCTGCGTGGCAGTTCACCCGAGGCCGGATTTCCGGTCCGGACGCCTGCGATCATGGATGAATCGATGGACCAGACCGGACGCACCAGCCAACCGCACCCCACCGCTTCGAGGCACGCTCTGCGTCTGCTGGGCGTGCTTGCGCTCGCGATGCTCGCTGGCAACCTGATCGGGTGTGGCAAGGCGCTGTTCCCGCAGGACGAGGCGCGGACGCAGTTCGACCGCTACGACCGCTCGCGCGACGAGTACGCCCCGATGTACATCGAGGACGAGTTCGGACGCCAGACGCCGAACCTGCAGGGGCGTCTGTCGCCGAAACGCTGAGCGCGTCATAGGCGATGCGTTGTCCCCAGTCGGCACACAGCGCATGCGCGAGCGTCCAGATAAACCGACGGCGTGGCGCTGATCCGCTTCGGGCGCGGTATCGTGTGCGTGGATTTGTTCTTTTCAAAGGTTTTTGGGCGGATCCGCCCGATACGTGCTGTAGGCTAGAGCACACAACGAACTCGGAATCTGGTATGGCCAGCACTTCTCGCAACCAGACAGCCAGCAGCTCCCTCGGCGGGGCGGTCCGCAAGCTTTCGCGGCCGCAGATCGTCTGGGCGAGTCTGCTGCTCGCGATGACCGTCATGACCGGTCTGCTGTCGCTGATGACGGGCGCTCCGAGCGGCCTGACGCTGACCCCGGCGGCGAGCGCCGTCACGGGCGAGCCCGGCGACTGGCTCGAGGGCGTGCTCGCCCCGGTCGAGAACACCGAGGGCCCCAAGTGGGACGGCAT
>CAXAVQ010000441.1:0-1969 GCA_963971985.1 uncultured bacterium | reverse complement strand
CGTCGGCGGCGGGGCGGAGCAACTGGGCGGCCTCGTCGGGGCTGATTGCCGGGTCGCACCAGGTGGGCGCGTCATCCGGCTCCAGGATCACCGGCATCCGGTCGTGGACCCGAGACATGAACTCGTTGGCCTGCGTGGTGAGGATCGTGAACGTGCCGCGCTCGGCGTGCTCGTTGGGCGGATCCCAGAGGCCGGCCAGAAGGATGATGTCGCCGTCGGCGCGGACGAACCGCCACGGCTGCTTGGTCTTCTGGCCCTCGATCTTCTCCCACTCGAAGAAACTGGAGATCGGCACCACGCACCGGCGCTTGGCGAACGCCACGCGGAACGCGGGCTTCTCGGCGGCGGTCTCGGCCCGGGCGTTGATCATGCGGCTGCCGATCGAGGCCTCCTTGGCCCAGTGGGGGATCAGCCCCCAGCGGCGGAGCCTGATGACGGCGCGTCCAGAGTCCTCGTCCCGATGGGCCACCGGGCTGGTCTGGGTCGGGGCGACGTTGAAAGACGGCTCAAGCTCCTCTGGCCGGTCCGACTCCACACCGCCGGGGAACCGCTCGTCGAGGAAGTCGAAGAGTTCCTGCCAGGAATATTCGCGGGTGTACCGGCCGCACATGGTTGCCTCCAATGCAAGAAGACCAGGTCCTTGTCCCGGCCGCAATCTGGCTTTGTTCCGAAACCTCCGCTATTGTGTGTAACTGCAGAGGTTTTGGAACAACAGATGCGATCGAAGAGCCATAAAGACCATATTCTCGGACTCGCCGAGCGTCAGGGGCTGATCCGCCCTCGGGATCTTCAACGAGAGAATATCCCGCGGGTGTACCTGCGCCGGCTCGTTGATGACGGCTCGCTGGTCAAGCTGGGACGGGGGCTCTACGCCCTTCCTGACTACTCGCCGTCCGAACTGGCCGCCGTCGCTGAAGTCGCCAAGAAAGCACCCAAGGCGATCATCTGCCTGCTTACCGCTCTGCGCGTCCACGGGCTGACCACCCAGAACCCGTTCGAGGTGTGGATCATGATTGATCGCGAGGGTTGGCGGCCGAAGCTCGAGTATCCGCCGCTGCGCGTCGTGCGCGCAAGTGGCAGAGCACTGACGGTCGGCGTTGAAGAGAAGAGAATCGGCGGGCTCTCAGTCCGGGTCACCGGACCGGCCAAGACCGTCGCGGACTGTTTCAAGTACCGGAGCAAGATCGGGATCGATGTCGCCGTCGAAGCGCTGGGCGACTGTTGGCGGAAGCGAGCCGCGAAACTCGACGAGATCGAGCATTACGCGGAGATCAATAGGGTGGCCAAGGTGATGCGGCCGTACATGGAGGCCCTGCAATAGCGGAGCGCCCGATCCAGAACATCCCCGCGTCCGTCTTTCAGCGGTTGCGGAATCTCGCCCGTGAACGCGGAGAGGACGTGAACGCGCTGCTCGCTCAATACGCCATTGAGCGGTTGCTCGATCGGATCAGTCGATCCAGCCACTCAGGAGCTTTCGTGCTGAAGGGGGCCATGTTGTTCCGGGCTTGGTCGGGCGAACTGCACCGCCCAACCCGCGATGTTGATCTGCTGGGGCATGGGGATCCGAGCCCCGCGCACCTGGCTGGTGTCTTTGCCCAGATACTCCGAGAGGTCTCCGACGCCGAAGACGGTCTCGTGTTTGATGCCGAGAACGTGACCGCCGACGAGACCAGGGAGGGCCAGGAATACGGAGGCGTGCGGCTCCGCATCCCCGCTGCGCTGGGCAATGCCCGAGTCGTCGTGCAGGTCGATGTCGGATTCGGCGACGCGATCACTCCGGACGCCACAGAACGCGAGTTCCCGACGCTGCTGGGGCACACCGCACCACGCGTTCGCGCGTATCCACCTGAAACCGTGATTGCGGAGAAACTCGAGCGCGTAGCAAGGGGCGAGTTAAAGCGTCTCATTGTTAACATGCCGCCGCGTCATAGTAAGTCCGAGTTTGCGTCATATCTGATGCCTGCTTGGT
>CAXAVQ010000440.1:0-1973 GCA_963971985.1 uncultured bacterium | reverse complement strand
ATTAACGCGAAATTTGCTTGAGACGACGGTCGCCCGGGAATATATTTGTGACAACAAGTATTAGTCTTCCGGAACCCGCCACGCGGCGGGGCTCCGGAAAGGAAGGACCGTCATGCTGACCATCAGGAAAGCGGAAGAACGCGGACGCACCAGATTCGACTGGCTGGACGGGAAGCACTCGTTCTCGTTCGGGCGCTACGTGGACCGTGCCCACATGGGGTTCCGGTCGCTGCGCGTGATCAACGACGACGTCGTCGCGCCCGGCGGTGGGTTCGGGATGCACCCGCACGAAGAGATGGAGATCCTGACCTTCGTGATCGACGGCGCGCTCGAGCACGCCGACTCGACCGGCGGCGGGGCGGTGATCCATCCCGGCGATGTGCAGCGCATGTCGGCGGGCACGGGTATCCGCCATTCGGAGTTCAACGCCTCGAAGACCGATCCGGTCCGGCTGTTGCAGGTCTGGATCATGCCGGGCACGCCCGGCGTCGATCCCGGCTACGAGCAGATCAGCGCCGGCGATATCGATCGGGACGACCGGCTCGCGCTGGTCGCGACCCCGGGTGGCGGGGCGGGCGCGGTGCACATCCACGCGGATGCTCGGGTGTACACGGCCCGTCTGGCTCCGGGGTCGAGTGTCTCGCACGGACTGCAAGCCGGACGGGGCGCCTGGGTGCAGGTGTACGCCGGCGAAGTGGTTGTGAACGGCCAAACGCTGCGCGACGGTGATGGGCTGGCTGTTGAAGGCGAATCGAGCATCGAGATCACCGGCGGGTCGAGCGGCGGCGAGTTCCTGCTTTTCGATCTGGCCTGAACGAATCAATTCTCACTCACTCAAGGACCAACCATCACACGAAAGGGAACACCATGAGCATCAAGTCGCATGTCGAGAAGACGCTGGACGGCATCCGCAACGGGACCATCATCGAGACGATGAAGGAGTTGTACTCCGACAACGTCGTGATGCAGGAGAACACCAGCGAGCCGACGGTCGGTCTCGCGGCGAACCTCGAGCGGGAGCAGCAGTTCATCGATTCGGTCAAGGAGTGGACGGGCTTCGATGTTCAGGCGATCGCGACCGAGGGCGACGACGCGTCGGTGACGGGCACGGCGTTCGTGCAGTACAGCTTCTCGTTCATCGGTCAGGACGACCAGCCGGTGACTTACGCGCAGGTGGCCGTACAGCAGTGGAAGGACGGCAAGATTGTCAGGGAGCAGTTCTTCCACGGCTGACCGCTCCCCGGACGTATCACACGAGCGAAAACGACAACCGCCCGGCGACCATGCCGGGCGGTTGTCGTTGCGGGCTGCGGAACTTCGCTTATGGACATGCCTGTCCGAACGATGCGAGGACGGCGTTGAGGTCGGCGAGGTCGACTTGGTTGTCGTCGTTGGTGTCGCCGTCTGATGTTGACTGACCGAAGTTTGCGAGGACGAGGTTGAGGTCGGCGAGATCGATCTGGTTGTCGCCGGTGACGTCGGCGGGGCAGGGCTCGGGTTGAAGTTCGATTGCGCCGATATCGGCGATCGCCGGTCCGGGAGGGCCGATGTTCTGCGGGCGCTGTCGGTCGAGCATGTCCGATGGCGGTGATGCACTCGGGTTGGCACTGTCGATCAGCGGGCTGCCCGCCGCGGGGGCGAGTGCTGCGAGGGTCGGGAAGGGTTCGTAGAGCGGATCGAACTCCAAGGTGCCGCCGTTGATCGTCGTCCCGGTGAGGTCCCCGAGGAGATCGACCGTGGGGAGCGTTTCCGAGCCGAAGAAGCAGTAGCCGCGGAGTTCGATGGAAGCGCCGTTGACGGGAGAGCCCACATCGATGGCCACGCCGTCGGTGAGGTTGTTGGCGATGACGCTTGAGCCCATGGACACGTCGATGCCCGGTGAGATGAAGAGCCCGGCGACGGCGTCCGGTGCAAGACCGCTGTCGTTGGCGAGGTTGTTCGAAGGTCACATGAACGCGGTCAAGCTGATCGCG
>CAXAVQ010000439.1:0-1975 GCA_963971985.1 uncultured bacterium | reverse complement strand
CCCCGCCGATCGCCGTCGCGATCGGCGGATTTGTCGTTCACCGGGCCGACGCACACCCGTGCCCCGAGCAGACAGGAAGATCAGCAATGACCGAGATCAAGGGCACGAACCTCCACTGGCACGAAGGTAATCTCACGCGCGACGAGCGATGGGACGCCCTCAACTGTCGCGGCTGCACCATGTGGTTCACCGGGCTGTCGGCCTCCGGCAAGTCGGTCATCGCCTCGGCCCTCGAACAGGTCATCGTCCAGTCCGGCACCCCCTGCTACCGCCTCGACGGCGACAACATCCGCATGGGCCTCAACAAGAACCTGGGCTTCTCCGCCGAGGACCGCGCGGAAAACATCCGTCGCATCGGCGAGGTCTGCAAACTGTTCGCCGATTCCGGACAGGTCACGCTCGCGAGTTTCATCAGCCCCTACACCGCGGATCGCGAGGCGGCCCGCAAAGTGCACGAGGACGCGGGCCTGCCGTTCTTCGAAGTCTTCACCGACACGCCGCTGGAAATCTGCGAGCAGCGCGACCCGAAGGGCCTCTACAAGAAGGCCCGTGCCGGCGAGATCAAAGGCTTCACCGGCATCGACGACCCGTACGAAGCGCCGCAGAAGCCGGACCTGCACCTCAAACCCGGCGAGCACAACATCGAAGCGTGCGTCGAGCAGTGCCTGGCGTTCCTGCGCGAACGCGGCGTGCTCCGCGTCGAAGCGACGGCCTGAGCCATGGCTGACTATTCGAAGATGCTGGACGTTTCGCGACACGCGGTCATCGAGGCCGCGGAGGTGTGCCGTCACGTGCAACGGATGAGCGAGACCGTCCGGAGCGTTCTCAAGGACGACGCCAGCCCGGTCACGGTTGCGGACTACGCGGCGCAGGCGGTCATCGCGCACCTTCTGGAGGACGCCCTCGGACCGATCCACCTCGTCGCGGAGGAAGACGCCGACGACCTCCGCGCCCGAATCGACGCCGGTTCGCCAGCACTGCCCGAAGCGGTGCTCGACGCGGTGCGCCTCGCATGGCCTGACGCGACGATGGACGCCATGCTCGACGCGATCGATCGCGGCAACGCCGAGCCCAAACGTGATGGACTGCACAACTTCTGGACCCTCGACCCGGTCGACGGCACCAAGGGCTTCCTGCGAGGCCAGCAGTACGCCATCAGCCTGGCCTGGATCGAGCACGACAGCCCGGTCATCGGAGCGCTCGGCTGCCCAAACCTCTCGCTCGATCAGAGCGACGACCCGAGCCGGGTGAACCCACGGGGCAGCCTGTACCTCTCGATCCGGGGCGACGGCGTCTGGGAGACGCACTGCGATCGCGATGCGGACTCATGGACCGCCGACGGGCACACCATGAACCGCCTCCACCACGAGCCGATCGAAGGCATTTCGATCTGCGCTTCGGTCGAGAAAGACCACTCCAGCGCGAACGACACGGATCGGGTCCTCGAACTGCTCGAGAAGCGCGGGATCACCTCCCACGAGCCCGTTCGCCTCGACAGCCAGGCCAAATACGCCGTGGTCGCGAGGGGTCAGGCCGACGGCTACCTGCGACTGCCAGCCCGTAGGGCGTACGTCGAAAAAATCTGGGACCACGCGGCCGGAGCCCTCATCGCCGGGGAAGCCGGGGCGCAGGTCACCGATATCCACGGCTACCCGCTCGAGTTCTCTCACGGCGTGCGACTCGAGATGAACACCGGGATCATCTGTGCACCGCCCCAGATCCACGGCCAGTTCGTCGACGCCGTCAGGGAACTCGGTCTCGGGCGTCAATAAGAGGCAGATCTGGTATCCCACCGGACATCGACCGCTACCTGTAGGGGAAGATCAGTATTTTTCGTGAAATGGGTCCCAAATACCCCCCACTGTGGTGTCATCTGCGTGGCATTTCCCATTTTTCCACTTGAATCCGGATTCCTGACGATATCTTGAACGAGCCGAAACATAAGACCATACCGATCTCTCTCTCTCCTCCAGCG
>CAXAVQ010000438.1:0-1976 GCA_963971985.1 uncultured bacterium | reverse complement strand
GCTTGCCGGCTCGGATCGCGCGCCACGGGATGTAGTGGGCGACGACCATGCCGATGGCGGACTCGATCTGCTCGGCGGTGGCCCCCACCATGGCGCCGAAGGTGGCGGCGCTGGCGATCGCGCCGTGGACGACGTGGTCGATCTTGTAGTTCTTGAGGCTGAAGCACTCGGCGAGCCGGCCTCGGATCTCATCGAGGCAGATCATGCCGCGCAGGGCGTACTCCCCGGTGCCGCCGGCGTCGGGCCCGAGCATCTGGGCGGCGGCGACGCATACGGGGTAGAAGTCGTTGTGCCCGAACTCACCGGCGGTGTTGCCGCGCGTCGGGTCGTAGCCGAAGTTCGTGCCGTTGGAATCCCACTCGCGGACGGCGGAACCGTTGGCGAGAACGGCCTTCTCGGCCTTGACGCGCTGGCTGGTGCCGAAGGGGGTGGCGCCGTGCATGGTCGAGCGACCGAGGTAGCCGCCGACGCCGGCTGACGGATAACTCAGGGCCTCTTCGCGGAGCAGGGTCGGGGCGTTGGTGCCGAGGGCGAGGGCCGACAGGCCGCAGAAGACGCTGTCGGTGTGGAAGAGTTCGGTCTTCTTCCAGACGGAGTCTGCGGGTCCGTCGCCGAGTTTGCCGGCCATGAAATCGATGGCGTACTGGGCGATGCCGAGGGCCTGGTTCGAATCTGCCGGGAGGTGAACGAAGGTGTCTGCGGAGGTGGCGGGCATGGTTGATCCTGGATGATGTGTGTCGCTGTCCTGAACGGAGCCCGGGGTTATCCGGGCCGGACCGATAGGGTAACGCGGGCGGGCGTTGCGGGAGCGGGACGCGGGTTTCGGTGAAATCGAGCGGGTTTTAAACGAATTCTGGTCGGCGATTCCGCGGGATTGGATAGCGCAGACCGGGAGTTCTCGACGTAGGTTTGAATATCCCTCTCGCCACGACCCGTGACTCTTTCGGAGCATCGCATGATCCGCACACCCCTCGCGCTACTCGTTCTCGGCTCCAGCGCATTCGGTGCCGAGCCCGCCCTCCCGTCTTCCGAGGGACTGCAACGAACCGAAGGCGGGTTCGTTCTGGAGTACAGAGGAGAACGCTTCGAGGTCGATCCCGCGGTTGTTTCGATCAAAATCAACGACCCGACGCTGAGCTACGGCGCGATCCTGCGATCCGGTCCGAGCGAAGCCGGTCGGGCGTTCGATGCGAATCTGCTCGGGCGGCTCGAGCCGATTCGAAGCAACCGCCTCGGCTGGCACGATCTTCGGGTCCCCGCCGATGTCGATCTGCTGGACGCCATTGAGGCGCTTCTGGCCACCGGTCGCATCGACAAGGTGGAGCCGTCCACGATCGGCTCGTACACATCGGTCCCGAACGATCCGATGTTCGATGAGCAGTGGGCGATGCAGAACAGCGGGCAGACCGGGGGCACTTCCGGTGCGGACATGAACGCCGTTGCGGCCTGGAGCATCAACCCCGGGTCCGACGAGGTCGTCATCGCGGTCATCGATTCGGGCGTCAACTACAACCATGAGGATCTCGACTCGAACATGTGGAAGAACCTCGCAGACGCGAGTATGGACGGCGTCGATGACGACGCGAACGGGTTCATCGACGATTATCACGGCTGGGACTTTGTGGACGGTGTGAACGAACCGTTTACCAGCGGCAGCCACGGCACACGGGTCGCGGGGTGCGTCGCGGCGGCGCGCAATAACGGCATCGGCATCGCCGGGATCGCCGGCGGCGACGGCGCGACACGCGGCTGCCTGATGATGCCCCTCGCCGTCGGCAGCGCGTTCCCGGTGGGTTCGGCACTCGATGACGCGATCATTTACGCCGCCGACAACGGCGCCCGAGTGATCACGATGTCGCTGACCGTCGGATTTTCCGATGCGATCGTCGACGCGGTCGAATACGCAACAGTTGAGCGTGGTTGTCTGGTGCTCTGCGCTGCGGGCAACAACGGATCGGATGTTGGTTTCCCAGCCG
>CAXAVQ010000437.1:0-1985 GCA_963971985.1 uncultured bacterium | reverse complement strand
GTGGTCGAGTCCAACGTGGAGAGACGATCGCACAGGCCCTCCAGCGCCACGCAACCGACACGCTCGCCGCAGGCCTGGATCTTCCTCTCGATCCCCAGCCGGTCTACACCTACCAGTGGTTTCCGGCAGTTGATGCCCCGACTGACGGCACCCCGTTCGGCCGAGACGAGCGAAAGCACTCCATCGGAATGGCGTTTCTCGCCGAACTCACCGATCAGCCTTCGCCGCGAAACGAAGCTCTCGACTTCGCCTGGTTTGCCAGCGCGAGCGTTCCCGAAAACCTCTGGCCGGGCTGCGAACATCTCTTCGCGAAACTCGGTATCACCCCGCGTCAGTGAGCGGTCTCGCCGGGAGCAAGCACGGCGCGCACAGTCTTGAGCAGGATTGCCAGGTCGCCCGCGAGAGACCAGTTCTCTACGTAGTAGAGGTCGAGGCGGACGGTGGCGTCCCAATCGAGTGTCGACCGGCCGCTGACCTGCCAGAGCCCAGTAATTCCGGGGCGGGTGAGCAGCCGCCGCTTGGCGGCCTCGGAATAGAGCGCGACCTCCGCGGCGATCTGTGGGCGCGGTCCGACCAGGCTCATGGAGCCGCCGATCACGTTGAAGATCTGGGGCAGTTCATCTAGCGAATGCTTGCGGATGAAGCGACCCACTGGTGTGATACGCGGGTCGTCCTTCACCTTGAACAGCGGTTGCTCGCTCGTTCCCTGAGCCTCGAGCAGCGCCTTCAACTCTTTGTCGGCGCCGACTCGCATCGACCGGAACTTGAGCATCCGGAACGGCCTGCCATTCATCCCGATCCGCTCAGACTTGTAGAGGATCGGCCCGACGCTCGTCCAGCTGACCGCGATCGCGACGACGAACAAGATGGGTGAGATCAGGATGGCAATAGCCGTCGCGGCCACGAGGTCGAAGGAGCGCTTGAGGAGGCGTTGACCGAGGCTGAAACGTGGCGTTTCAACGTGAATGAGGGGAAGGCCGGAGACCGGTCGTATATGGATTCTCGGTCCAGCGATATCAACGATGCTCGGCGCTAGCACCAGATGCTGCTTTCCCGCTTCGAGGCTCCAAGAGATCTGCTTGACCTTATCTGGCGGAAGCTCGTCGGCGCTCGTTACAGCGACGGTGTCTGCTTGCGTCGCCGTAATGGCTCGCTCTACGGCGTCGACGTTTCCCATGACGGGTACTCCCGTACCAGCGATTGTGTCGGCAACGCGTCCGGATGGTACGCACGCTCCCACCACGCGGTATCCAGACCGGGGGGCTCTTTGCAGCTCTGACGCGATCTGCGCGACGGAGCTTTCGGATCCGACCAAGAGAACGCGCGACATGTATTGACCGTTGTAGCGCTTGGCGAATAACCAATGACGCCAGAGCCATCGCACGAGAACCAGCGTTACGACGCCGACAGGCAAGCTGATGAGCAGATAGCCACGCGCGATGTCAATCTGGAAAAGAAAGGCGATGATCGCGATTACGCCGAACAGGCGGATGCTTGAGTCAATGATCCGGATGTACTCGGTCGACCCGGTGCCGATCACGCGGTAGCTTCGCGAATCTGCCAATGACAGCGCCCACCACCACGCCAGAACGATCAGGGCCGACGCAAACCAGTAAGAGACTTCGGTGAAGCGTCCATCGTGGTCGAGTGCAACGGCGACATTGCCGGTGCCGAACCAGACGATCTGCGTGCCATACACAACCCAGACCAGAACAATCAGATCGCTGACCCAGAGCCGCCGCGTGTAGAGAGCCTGCCAGCGCTGCGGCAGGCCGTTCTTCATGGTGAGGACGGAACCGGTGGATGTCGTGACGGTGCGGGTTCGTGCAATGTCGGACTCTCCCGAAACTTCCTCGGTGATCGATGTGATCGCCGGTGGCTGAGGCGCCATCCCTGTCCCCGCTTTCAACCCGATTCTGGCGGTGCCGAACGTACCATGCCCATGTTTCCGATTCGGAACGCTCGTGTTCACTCGGGGCTCTGGG
>CAXAVQ010000436.1:0-1998 GCA_963971985.1 uncultured bacterium | reverse complement strand
GAAACTCGACGCCGACGGCTCGCAACTGCTGTGGTCGGCCAAGATGGATCGCATGGACAACACCGGCGGCTCGGTTCGCCTGCGTGAATGCGCGATCGCACCCGACGGCAGCGTGTACATCGCCGGTCGCACCAGCGGCGGCGGCTTCCCGATCCCCCCGGACGCCTACCAGCCCGATTTCGAAGGCGGTCAGGCGATCATGGAAGGCATCATCTTCCGCTTCAGCGCCGATGGCACACAACTGCTCGGAGGCACCTTCCTGGGTGCCTTCAACTCCGAAGACGAGATCGGCACCATCGATGTCGACGCCAATGGCACCGTGTTCATCGGCCTCGACCGAGGGGTGTTCAGTTCGTCCGTGCGCCTCGTAACCTTCAACGCTGAACTCACCGAACTCATCGATACCATCGCCTTCGTCAGCGTGGCGAGTTTCAAGAAGATCCGGATCGATCAGTTCGGCGATCTCTTCGCCCTCATCGAGACGCTCAACGCCGCAACCACGCCGGGTGTCGTCCAGCCGGTCAACCCCAGCGACGGACAGTTCCCGCTCACCACGCCCTACATAGCAAAGTGGGATATCGCCGGCTCGCCCATCAACTGCACCGGCGACCTGACCGGCGACGACCGGATCGATCTCGCCGACCTCAATCTCGTGCTCGCAAACTTCGGGCAGGCCACCCCCGATGGCGACGCCAACGCCGACGGAACCGTGGACCTCGCTGATCTCAACACCGTTCTCGCCGCCTTCGGCCAGAACTGCGACTGAGCCCGCTGGGATCCTCGCGCCAGCGCTGCACGTTGTCTAGACTCGCATCCCCCGCCTTTCGCAGGAGATGCCATGCACCAGCCGTCCGTGTCCAGCGCTTCCGCCCTCGAGACCATGCTCGCGCACCGCTCGATCCGGCGGTTCAAGACCGATCCCGTCCCCGACGAGGACGTCCGTCGCGCGATCGAGGCCGGGCAGATGGCCTCGACGAGTTCCAACGTGCAGGCCTACAGCGTCATCCGCGTCACCGACCCGGCGATCCGCTCCGGCATCGCCGAACTCGCTGGTCCTCAGCCCAAGGTCGTGGAGTGCGGCGCGTTCTTCGTCGTCTGCGCCGATGTCCGCCGGCACATGCTGCTCACTCAACAGGCCGGTGAGGAGTACGACGCCAAACTCGAAGCGTTCCTCGTCGCCGTGATCGACGCCTCGCTCTTCGCGCAGAACGCGTGCGTCGCCTTCGAGTCGATGGGCTACGGCATCTGCTACATCGGGGGTCTGCGCAACGACCTCAACCGGGTGAACGAACTGCTCGATCTCCCACACGGCGTGTACCCGCTCTTCGGGCTCTGCGTCGGCATCCCCGACGAAGACCCGATGCCGCGACCGCGCGTCGACGTCGACGGCGTGCTCTTCGAGAACGGCTACCCCAGCGACGACGAGGTCATGAAGCGCATCAGCGCATACGACGACGTCTACGAACGCTACATGCACGAACGATCGGGCAAACGCGCGACATGGTCGGCGATGATGGCCTCCAAATACACCAGAGCATCACGCACCGATGTCGGCCCGTTCTACCGCTCAAAGGGCGCCGACCTGTCCTGAACGCGACCGCTGATGAGCCCGTTCGGGTGTCTCCGGCACCCCTGTTTCAGGGTTCACCCGAGCCGACAATGTCGTGGGCTTTTACCTGTTTTTTCAGGTATTTTGTGCCATACAACAGCGCCACAGCACTTCCGCACAAACGGTGCGAAATTGCAGCAACCGGGCCCTTCACGCCTGCGTAATGCACGGTTAATCTGCGCGCGCCGAGAGAGTACAGGCGCGTGTATCAGCCTTGGCCCGGGGTGCCACCTGTTTCGATCAACGGATCCTTCAGCGATTCGACGATCGAGCACCCCGCGAATCTGACGACGAGGATGGACCCGAGTCGTGGCCCGAATGGAGTCATACGCATGCGACGATTGGGATTCGGGGCGGCTGTCGCCGCAGCTTCGGTTGCGACGAAGACG
>CAXAVQ010000435.1:0-2006 GCA_963971985.1 uncultured bacterium | reverse complement strand
CCGCCTCGAAAGTGTCCGACTGAGGCACGTACGCGCTGATCAACCCACGCCGCGGCAGGATCTCCCCGTCCTCGGCCTCCTCCAGCCCGACCAGAATCTTCACCAGCGTGCTCTTGCCCGCCCCGTTCGGCCCGATCAGCGCAATCCGCTCTCCCTCGTCCACCTGCATCGAAACGCCGGAGAACAGCAGACGGGTGGCAAAGTGCTTCGAGATATTACGAGCGGTCAAAAGTGGGGGCATGGGGCGGGATGATACCCGCCCCGACTCGTCAAGCTCCGCGGCGATTAGAGCCCAATCGCGCAAGCGATGGGTCCCAAGTATCCGGCGACCCAATGCTCGTCACCCGATCACTCCTCGCGCGCTTCCCACCGCTCCTTGATCGTCTGGAGCATGTCCATCATCCCCTCCCGATGCAGCGAGTGCCCCATCCCCTCGATCACCTCGATCTCCGCATCGATCCCCATTCGCTCGGCCATCCCCTTGAGCAGCACCACCGCCCCCTCCAGGTAGAACGTGTCGACCTCTCCGGCGTACACGTGGATCTTCCCGGCCATGCTCCGCATCTGGCGTTGCCAGTTTTCTTCCATCTTCAAACGGATGTCGTAGGGCTTCCACAGTTCCGTCGCCATCACGTCCACAACGCCGGTCTCGCGATCGAAGATCCGCAAAGGTTCGCCGTTCACCAGGCGCGGGCTGAACACCGCCTCGAACGAATGGATCTGCCCGCCCGGACCGAGCACCTCCTCGCGCGCGACGAACTCGCGGTAAGTCAGCATGACCTCGCCGCCCCGGCGCGCCAGCCCACGCTCGTTGCCGTCGGCATCCACGTACATGTTCTCGCCGGCCCGGTAGAGGTTGATCTGCTGAAAGTCCCGGAAGTCCACAGGGTCCGGCACATGGCTCCAGCACCCGGCGAACCGGTCCGGGTAGGTGATCTGCAGCCACAGGCTCGACCACCCGCCCGAACTCACGCCCGTCGCGTACCGGTGCTCCGGCCCCGCCCCGCCGAACTGCTCATCGATCTTGGCCATCATTTCCTCAACCAGCATCGCGCCCCACGGCCCGTTCGTCGCCGAATCCGCGAACACGCTGTGCCCCCGGTAGCACGACGGGTCCGGCACCACCCACAGGATGTCGCCGTCGTAGACCTGATCGACCATGCGCCCCATGCGGGCCGCGCCGCGATGCGTGCCGCCAAAGCCCGGCACATCCACCACCACCGGGTAGCGAGCATCGTCCGCCCGCTCGTCGAACCCCTCCGGCACCACGATCCCCGCGCGCACCATGTAGTCCCGCCCGTGGAATTCACTCAGGTACTCGCTGCGGAACTCCAAAAGGCGCACGCGCGGGCTCTCATTGAACGGCGTCGCCTCAACAACTTCGCTCGGCACCAGGCGCACCGCACCCATCGCGTTACGCGCCTCGTCATCCTCTTGAACGCTGACCGTCGTCACCGCCGAGTACCGATCCCCCGCGCCCGTCCCCGCCTTCGGCGAATCGAGACTGATCCGAAGCACCGCCTGCGCGTCCCACTCGCCGGATTCCAACTCATCGATCGACACCGGGTGACCCAGCGACCCCTCACCGACCGTCACCACATCACCGGACTTCACACCCTCCACATCCACCGCGAACACCGGCGGCGGGCTGAACCAGCTGTGCATCGCCTGACGAGGCTCGCCGCGCCCGCCAGGACGCGAAAGCGCGACGTACACCCGCCCCGTGTACGACTCGACCCCCTCCGGGATCACCACCTCGAACGACACATCAGCCATCGCCGGAAGCGACAGACACACGCCAGCAAGCAACACACCAAGATTCCGCAGCATCCAATACCTCTCTAGAAAACTCGTTCGGGGATCCAGATTCATACCAGAACACGGGACTTCGGTTCCCAGACTGGGATAATCGCGACCCGATCCGCCTTCGACCGGTACCATGCCTCGCCGTGTACTTCCAAGGCCGAACCATCCCGATCGCCCTGCTCGCCGCCCTCACGCTGCTC
>CAXAVQ010000434.1:0-2010 GCA_963971985.1 uncultured bacterium | reverse complement strand
GTTGAGTTTGCGCAGCGCCTCGACCTCGATCTGGCGCACACGCTCACGCGTCAGGCCGATCTCGGCGCCGATCTGCTTCAAGGTCAGCGGCTCCTTGCCGTCGAGCCCGAACCGCAGTCGCAGCACCTTCGCCTCGCGTTCGTCGATCGCGTCGAGCAGTTTCAGTACGGTCTGCATCTCGTCGCGACGGAGCATCTCGCCCTCGGGCGTTTCCGTGTTCGAGCAGGCCAGCAGCGACGAGAAGTCAACCGTGTTGCCCTCCCCGTCGGTCGCGGTCGAGGCCGCCGAATACATCGCGCGACCCGCCTTGCGGATCACGTTGATCTTCTTGACGGGCAGCCCCATCAGTTTCGCGCACTCTTCCGAGGTGGGGTGGCGGTTGTGCTCATCCTTGAATCGGATGCACGCCTGCTTCCACTTGGCGATCAACTCGACCATATACGCCGGAACGTGCATCGGCTGGCCGGCGTTGATCAGCGCACGCTTGATGGCCTGCTTGATCCACCAGCTCGCGTAGGTCGAGAACCGGGCGCCCTGCGCCGGGTCGAAGCCCTCGACCGCGCGGATCAGGCCGATGTTGCCCTCCTCGATGAGGTCGGTCAGCGTCAGGCCGCGATTGGTGTAGTGCTTGGCGATCGAGACGACGAGGCGCAGGTTCGCCCTCACGAGCATGTCCCGGGCTTCGGGGCACGACTCGTTGATGACACGCCAGCCGTAGAGGCGTTCCTCTTCGGGCGTGAGCAGAGCAACTTCGTTGATCTGCCGCAAATAGAGCTGAAGATCGGTCTCGAGTTCGCTGCGCGACATTCTCGACGCTTCCTCCCCATGTCCCCGCGCCGCGCGTGAGCCGCTTAGCGAGGCCGCCGTGCCACGAATCGGTGCGTTGCTGGCGAGCGCCGCACCGCGGCATGACGGATTGTCAATCGGTCTCTCTCAACTGCGATGCGCAACTCGGCGCGACGAACCCACCTCGTTCGATCGCAGGCACACTGTACCCGCTCACGCCCGGGGTGTTCTCCGCAAATCGCGGAGTCCTCGTGGTATCGGTTGGATCGTTCCAGGGATCCATCCCCCGCCCACGCTGTGGCATCCTATCCGCGTACACAGGCGGAACAGTTCCACAAGCGACCGGTAATACTGGACTTAGCCCCTGTTTGCAAGAAAAATCTCCCGTTTATCGGCGACGGATACGATGATCCACAACCGGGACACCGCCCGTGCCCACCGTTCCCAGCCCAACCGAGTCCGAAAGGAAGCCTCGCGTGTCCAATGACCTAAGCAGCATCCTCCGGGACTGGCCCTACGAGTCCGGCCAGATCAACGTCCGACTCATCAGCGGCGACGACGGCGAACCCAAGGTGCAGATGAGACTCGATCTCGGCCTCCTCCAGATGGAAGCCTTCGGGCGCCCCGACGGCGAACGCCCACAGGGCTACGAGAGCCTCCTCGAATACTTCGAAGCCCTCGTCGAGGAGCCCGGCCCCGACTCGCCCGAGTCGCTCGGACCGCTCGGTGAGGCCAACCCCTTCGACGACGACGGCCCCGAAGAATCCGATGACGACCCCTTCACCCTGAACGCCGAAGACTGCCGGGCATTGCGTGAGGAAGCGGTCCAGTACTACCACCGCTACATCTCACTGCTGGTGCTGGGCGATTTCATGGGTGTCCTCCGCGACACCAGCCGCAACCTCCGCGTCATCGACTTCTGCGAGCAGCACGCCGAGGAAGACGAAGACCGTGACGTCCTCAAGCAGTTCCGCCCCTACATCACCATGATGCGCACCCGGGCCCTCGCCTCCCAGATGCTGGCCGACGACGAGCCCAAGGCCGCCATGGTCGCCATCGACGACGGCCTGAACCAGCTCCGCCGCATCTACGACGAACTCGGCAAGGCCGACGCCTTCGAGGGATCCCACGAGGCCCAGCTGCTCCGGGGCATGCGCGACGAACTGGTCAAGAAACTCCCCTCCTCCCAGCGCACCGAGCTCAAACAGCGCCTGGAAGAGGCCA
>CAXAVQ010000433.1:0-2054 GCA_963971985.1 uncultured bacterium | reverse complement strand
CGGAATTGAAGTGTCCGACGAACTCGACCTGGGGAGTTTCTGCGCCGGCTCCAGCACGGGTGGTCCATCCGGAAACGATCTGTTCCATGACGAACGGTTCGAACGCGTTCCCGGTGGGGTCCGCACTGCCCGGTTCCGACGACCAGTACAGCACGATGCGTCCGCCGGCGGGGATGACCGTGTTGATGTTCGGCAGGAAGTCGATCCATGATTCGTCTCGCTGCACTCTTATGACGATCCCACCCGGCAGATCTCCTGCGACGAGGAGAACGTCTTCCGGCCACGGGTTCGCCAGTTCAACCGCGAAGATCGAACCAACCCAGTTGTTCGGGTTGTTCGGATCGATGGTCACTGTCGATCCGAGCGTGTTCGTCTGGTAGACGGAGACCGTTTGTGCTTCGACGAGGAACGGCTGCTGCTGCAGGCCGATGAAGCTGATCCCGCCAAACCCGCGACCGACGTATCGGTCGCTGATCGGCGGCGTGCCCGCTTCGAGTTCCAGGTCACCGTGCGCGAAACGCCCGTTCGCGAAGCGCTGGTCGTACCCCGGGAGGAGAGGGAGCTGAGCCGGTTCCTGGGTCGTTGGGAAGAACCGCAGCACGGCGGGGTCGTCTGCCGAGAAATCGGGCTGGAAGGAGTTCGCGATGTTGACCGCCAGCGCACCCGCACGGTGCAGCGCGTACCCGGCTCCGATGCGAGCGTCGTTGTAGGCGGTGGCGAACCGCTGCGCCGGACCGTTGGCACCGCCGCCGTAGTGCAGATCGGGCGTGCCGGGCTGGTTTGACGTGAGGAACCCGTTGGGGGTCGACGGTCGATACAGTTCCTTGTTGGTCGCGAACGGGGCGAGGGCCCACATCAGATCGGCGAACGTTTGATCGACTCTGTCGCGCTCGGTCGACCAGAGACGGTGCTGCGGACGGAAGAACACGCTGTCGAACTCGTCGACGAGTTGTCCCTTGTTGACGACCGGGACGGGGCAGTAGGTTCCCGTTCCGCTCACCGTCGTCAGTTGGCGGCGGTTGTCGTACTCGAGCTGTTGCACGGTCGGCAGTCCCGAAGCTCCTGCGCCGAACGCACGGGTTGCCGGGACGGATACTTCTGCGGCGCGGAGAGGTCCGTTGCCGGGGACCACGGTGGCTGACGGCAAGTACCCTCCGGCTTCGGGACCGTCGAGATACTGCTCGGGCTTCGAGATGAGCGTGGCGTTGTTGGTGCCCCAGAACGCGTGCAGGTCCAGGAGCGCACGCTCGGGGTACCTGTTCGCACGGGCATACGACTGATCGAGGGTTGAGTACGCGATCTCGTAGGTGTAGCGACGCTGGCTGCGCGTCAGAGGTTGCTGCAGACCGGCCCAGTCCTGGGGGGTTTGACCGGTTCCGGCGAACACCGGATCGAGCTGCGCGACGCCACCGGGGTTGTCGTTATCCGACAGATAATCGAGCACGTTGCGGAAACCGCGCCCGTCGTTCAGATGGTTCTGGAAAGCCGTGCCGTCGCCAAGGATACGGTTCAGATTCGGTGTGCCGTTCGGGAACAGGCCGGAGGGCAATCTGAGGGCGTAGTCGTAGGTCAGAATACGAACAAGATCGACGTCGGCGGGGGTTTCTCCGGTGCCGACCACCTCGCTGTAATCACGGCCGCCCGCGAGTGTGCCGGGATTCAGACTGTACGCGGGGGACTCGATGGCGGTGTTCAGGTTGGCGAGCGCCGACGCGTCCGTCATGCGGGCCGCGACGATCCAGTTGAGCCCGAACAGGTTGCCGAGGTCTTCGAGCTGTGTCCATTGCGCATCGGGGCGCAGGTCACCGTCGGTGTCGACGTATCGACGCTCATCGCTCGGTTCGAGGACTGTCGGGGAGCCGTTGTTGTCGAGCTGCGCGACCTGGACATCGAAAGTCACGTTGTCGACGTTGCGCACGTGTTCGCCACGCGAGAACTCGGCGGATCGAACCTCCGTCACCTCCGAGCCGGTCGGATCAAGCAGGTCGACACCTGCGTTGGCTCTGCCGTCCACGCGGTTGAGGAACCACTGCGCGAGGTCGACGTACAACCCG
>CAXAVQ010000432.1:0-2060 GCA_963971985.1 uncultured bacterium | reverse complement strand
GCCGATGAACGGCGCCACGCCGGCGAGCGACAGGCCGCCGAGCACGGCAGAGAGACGGGTGATCTTCATCGATCGACCGAGGAATGCGATGGCTTCGGTGTCCTTCGTCCCCGCCGCGTGCGTCGCGGTGCCGGCCACGAGGAACAGACAAGCCTTGAAGAGGGCGTGGGCGACGAGGTACGTCGCGGCAGCGGCATAGGCCCCGAGGCCTATGAGCATCACCATGATCCCCAGCGAACTGACAGTCGAATACGCGAGCAACTTTTTGAACGCGACGTGCCGGGTCGCGAGGACCGCCCCGAGCAGCATCGTGACCGCGCCGAAGATAACGAGCGTATCGCTCCAGTACGCCTGCTCGTGCAGCGCCGGCTCGAAACGGGCGATCAGGTAGACGCCCGCCTTGACCATCGTGGACGAGTGCAGCAGCGCGCTGACCGGGGAAGGCGCTTCCATCGCGTTCGGCAGCCAGAAGTGGAACGGCACGATCGCGCTCTTCGAGAAGCAGCCGATGAGGATCAGCACAACGGACGCTGTGGCGTACGGGCTGTTGAGGATCGACGCCGGGTCGAGGTTCCGGATCGCGAACTCGGGGCCGGACTCGCCACCCGACGCGATCGCGAGCAGGATGACTCCCGCCAACAGGCACAGGCCGCCCAGTCCGGTGACGACCAGAGCCTGCCACGCGCAGCGCCGCGCGCTCTCGCGGTTAAAATCAAAGCCGATGAGCAGAAACGACGTGATGCTCGTGAGTTCCCAGAAGACGAACATCACGATCAGGTTGTCGGCGAGCACCAGGCCCAGCATCGACGCCATGAAGGCGAGCAGCGTCGAGTAGAACCTGCCCAGCCCCGGCGAATCGCCGAGGTAGCTGCTCGTGTAGAGCAGCACGAGCCCACCGATGCCGCAGATCAGCAGGGCGAAGGTGAGCGACAGCCCGTCGAGCACGAAGTCGATGTCGACCCCCAGCGTGGGCACCCAGGACATGGTTTCCAGGATCGGGGTCCCCGCGGTCACGATGCCGAATCGGGATGCGAACCAAACGGTGATCCCGAGCGAAGCCGCGGCGATGATCACTCCCGCGGACTTTCCGAACACGCGAACACCGACGGGGGCGACTGCCGCGAGAAGGAAAAGGATGAGAACGCTGGTGTGCATGACCTTGTGCGATCGGGCGAGGTTCCGAGCTCATGCCCGGAAAGTGCCGATTATTGGCAACAGGCCTGCTCGAGTCGAGCCGGGGGCTCAGAATTCCGGTTGTCAGAGGGGGGAGTGCCGGACCACCGAGCCACCGACCACGAACATGATGTCCTCGGCGATGTTGCCGGCGTGATCGCCGATCCGCTCCAGGGTCCGGGCCATGAGCACGGTCGTCATGTAGCCGCCGGCGTTCTCCGGGTCCGTCTCGATCTGGGCGAGAGCCCAGTCGAACAGTTCCTTGTTCCGCTCGTCAACGAACGAGTCGCTGCGCCGGACGAACCGGGCGAGCTCGACGTCCTGCTTCTCCAGGGCATTGATCACGTTTTTGACCATCTCGCAGACGGCCTGGCCCATCGACTCTGCCGACGGCGGGGGATTGACCTTCGGGCCGCGCTCCGACAACCGGATCACTCGCTTGGCGATCGACCGGGCAAGGTCTGCGATGCGCTCGAACGAAGTGTTGATCCGCAGGGTCGCCATCACGAGGCGCAGATCAGACGCCACCGGCTGATGGCGGGCGAGGATGCCCAGACACTCGTTCTCGATGTTCAGTTCCATCTGATCGATCTCGGTGTCCGCAACCCGGATCGACCGTGCGAGTTCGACGTCCCAGGCGAACCAGGCCTCCAGAGCGGTTTGGACGCGCGTTTCCGTCTCCCGCGCCATGGTGCGGAGAGCGGAGCGGAGCTGCTTGAGTTCGCGTTCGAGTTCGGCTGACATGCAAATGCCCTTGCCCGTGGAATGGGCGATTCATCGTCAGGGGATACGGGAAAGCCCCAGTGTCTGCCCCCGGACACCATCCGGCAATCTTAGCAAAGTAAGGCATCGGATGTCGATGGCGGGGTGGTCGCGTCAACCAAAGC
>CAXAVQ010000431.1:0-2065 GCA_963971985.1 uncultured bacterium | reverse complement strand
GTAGTGACCACGCGTGATGTACCACGCGCGGAGCAACAGGTCTTCATCCCAATCTACGCTGCGCGCAGCCCACGAGAAACCGTCATCGCAGGCCGGCTCCTCCGCCTCAGTGCCCGAACAGGTTCACCTGCCCGAACATACCCACTTCCTCGAAGTGCTCCAAGGCTTCCTGCACGGATCCGAAGATTTTCGTCGCCGTCTCGGTGATGAACGGCGAGGGGTTCTTCTTGGGTTTCCAGACGATGTACACCTCCTTGGTGTGTTCGAACGCGTGCTGGAGTTCGCGTTCGACGCCCGAGGACAGGGCCGGCACGCCGCCGGGCAGTTCGGGCACCAGCGAACAGATCATGTCGGACTGGTCGATGAGTTTGAAGTCGCGCATGTAGATCTGGCCATCAATATCCCCCGCGATATCGAGCACCTCTCGCACCTTCACCTTCAGAGGCGGCATGTCGCGCGATCCGCCGTAGGCGTGGGGCTCGTAGGTGATGAAGTCCTGGCCTTCCTTCGCCGCGGCGATGGCCTGGTCGAGCAGCAGCTTCTCGTCCACATCGGCGGGATCAAAGGTCACGAAGTGCTTGGCGAGCGCGGCCCGGAAGTCCTCGATCTCCTTGAGCACGTCGGGCATGTCCACCACGTGGCTCATCGGGAAACTCGGGTACACCTTCTTCAGCTCCGGGCGCGTGATCAGGCGGAACATCGTCGGCGTCGTGCTCACGTGGCGTCCGCGGCTGACGATGTAGAACGGCTTGTGCAGCGCCTGCGCGATGATCTCCGTCGCGAGGATCTCCTCCTCGCGCCAGACCATGCAGTCCTTCAGCGTCGCGTCGATGTCGTGCTCTTCGTGCAGGCGGTGGTGCACGACCTCGATGTTGTCCACGAGGCAGATCAAGAGGTCAGGATCGAACTGCTGGATCTGATCGAGGTCGAACGCCGGGAACAGGCCGTGGCGCCAGCGGAAGGTGGCGTGGGTGTTGGCGATGACGTGCTCGTGGTTGCGCGACTCGCTGATGATGTCCTTCATCGCGGCCCGGCGCAGCGAGTTCAGGCGCGACCACGGCAGGTCGAGGATCCGCCCGGGGCGAATGTCGCGCCCCTCGGCGTACATCATGTCGCCGATGTTGAAGAGTTTGATGTCCTCGCCCTGCTGGCCGGCGAAGTCGACGACGCCCTGCAGGTAGCTCTTCTTGTCCATGCCGACCTGGCCGGTCACCATCGCGCGCATAAATCAGTCTCGATCGGGGCTGAGGTTCGCCTCGCCGCTCGGTCCACCACCGCGCCGGCGATACCCGTCGCGTCCGCGGCCCACCACGCCGACACGACACCCGATCCTAGCACATAGGCGGGGTTTCGACCCGGTCTCGCGAGTTATTCGGCACCCGACAGGTCGAACCGGAAGATCCGGAACGGCTCCGACGGCGGCCACGGCATGCCCGGACCCGCACGCCCCGGCATCCGGTGGATCTGCGCCGTCGTCACGTACAGCACATCGCGGACCGCGTCGTAACTGAACGTGTCGGGCCACGACAGTTTCGGCGACGACCACAGCGTGCGGATGGCGCCGGTCGGGGTCCGATACATCACCGCGTCGTTCTCGAGCGCGCTGAAGTACAGGTTGCCGCGACCGTCGAAGGCCATGCCGTCGGTCACGACGGTGCGCCCCATGTTCTCGATCTCGGCGATCAGGGCATCGCCCTCGACCGAGAAATCCGACAGGGCTCGCGTGGGCAGACGATACAGCGTGCGCGCCGTCAGGGCCTGCCAGTACAGGTGACGCCCGTCGGGCGACAGCGCGATACCGTCGGCGTGGATCTGCGGCGGCTGGCCCGTCTCCGGATCGACGAACGCCCGCCCGCCGATCACCGGCGTGAAGTCCGGCTCGGCCAGCGTCGAGGGGTGCCCGTCGAGCACGCGCCGGGCCTCGGCGGTGTCGAGGTCGATGCGGTAGAGATTGGCGTCGGGGCAATTGGCCACCCACAGCGATCCATGGCCGCCCGCCGCGATGACGACGTATTGCTTGCCGTCCGCGCCGCGATAGGTCATCGGCGTCGCCTGGCCACCGGCC
>CAXAVQ010000430.1:0-2067 GCA_963971985.1 uncultured bacterium | reverse complement strand
GCGGCCAAGCCGACACTGACGCCGCAACAGCAGGCCGCCGAGCTGGCGCGCATTCCCCTGGGCCGGCTGGGCGGCGCCGACGAGGTGGCCAAGGCCGTCGGCATCGGTGCGATCAAGTACGCGGACCTGTCGAGCGATCGGATCAAGGACTACGTGTTCAGCTTCGATCGCATGCTGACCTTCGAGGGCAACACGGGTCCGTACCTGCAGTACGCGCAGGTCCGCGTCCGCTCAATCCTGCGCAAGGCCGAGAAGGACCACAGCATCCGCGAAGCGCACATCGCCGACGCGCCGCTCGTCATCGAGCAGCCGGAGGAGAAGGCACTCGCCCTCGAACTGCTCAAATACCCGAGCGTCGTGCGCTCCGCCGCGGACACCTGCGAACCCCACCGCCTCTGCGGCTACCTGTTCGATCTCGCGACGTCGTTCAGCTCGTTCTTCACCGCCTGTCCGGTGCTGAAGGCAGACTCCGATGAACTCCGCCTCTCCCGCCTGCGCCTGGCGAACCTGACCGGACGCGTGCTGCGAGACGGCCTGAACTGCCTGGGCATCGCGGCCCCGGAGCGGATGTAGACCCCGCTGCGTGTGCGACGGGTTCGGTTTGAAACAGACACCCAAGGATCGAACGCATGACGCAGACCGCCGACACCGACGCGATCACCAGACTTGTCCACGATTACATCAAGGCCGCCCAGACCGGCGACGAGGCGCTGATGCGAACCGTGTTCCACGCTGACTCCACGATCTGCGGCTATGTCGGCCCCGAACTGTTCTCGGCTCCGATCGAGGAGTTCCACGAGTGGAACCGAGGCAA
This sequence comes from uncultured bacterium, assembly GCA_963971985.1. Taxonomy (GTDB): domain Bacteria; phylum Planctomycetota; class Phycisphaerae; order Phycisphaerales; family UBA1924; genus JANSXG01. The sequence goes on along the minus strand of CAXAVQ010000430.1, from coordinate 1,253 downwards.
CGGACCCGCCCCCGCGGTGCGCGAAGAGATCGCCTCCATCGATGTCGCCGGGACCGTCGCGAGCGTCCGGATCGAACTCGACAACTGGACCGGCCACCGGTTCACGGACTTCTTCAACCTGCTGAAGATCGACGGCAAATGGTGGGTGATGAACAAGGTCTTCCACATGCACGAGTAGTCCCGGCGTCGGCCATGCCAGCTTCGCGACGACTCATCGGGGTTTTTCTCGGCCCGCTCGCCTCTTGGGCGATTGTCCGTATGCTTGATGGACACCAGAAGAGGAGATACCCATGCGCTGTGCCCGCACCCTGTCCGCCCTTGCCCTGATCGCCGCGTCCGGAAGCCTCGCCTACGGCGTGCCCGTCCTGTTCGAGGTCGACAGCGAGGTCTCGGTGACTTCGATCGAGATCTGCGAGACCATCACCGGCTCGTGCGACACCGACACCTCGCCGATCGCCGGGTTCATCGTGCTCGACGTCGTGCCCGGGCAGGACCCCGAGCAAGCCTCGATCCTGCATTTCGAGTTCGCGCTCACGCAGTCGATCAACCTCAGCTACAACCTCGGCTTCGGCCAGACGCTGACGATCAACGGCGAGAACCTGGCCACCCAGTACGCCCTCGACGGCCCCACCGGTCCGGAGCCCGTGGGACCCGGCGGCGAACTGTTCTTTCCGGCGGTGGCCCTCGCGAACGCCGGCACGCTGAGCTACGACACCTCGGCGATCCTCTGCGCGATCCTGCAGTCCCAGAACATCCCCTGCAGCGAAACGATCGACCTGGCCTCCGCCGGCATCATCGATGCCCCGATCCAGGCCACGCTCGTGCGCGATGGGGATTTCCTGCTGCTCGAACTGGATCTCGCGGCGTCCTTCGACGGCGCCGACCTCCCCGACGCACCGCCGGTCAGCGGCACGATCACCACATCGCTCCAGGCCATCGCCCCGGTCCCGGCGCCGGAGTGCCCCGCGGACGTCAACAACTCCGGCGCGGTCGACCTCGCCGACCTCAACCTCGTCCTCGGCAACTTCGGTCAGTCGACCTTCGACGGCGACACCAACGGCGACGGCGAAGTCGATCTCGCGGACCTGAACGCCGTGCTCGGGGCCTTTGGCACCACCTGCGAGTGAGCTGACCGACCCTTACGGGTTCACCCTGACTGATCGTCGAACGCGAGATTTCTCACGGGAATCTCGCGTTATTTCGTGCGCGCCCGGAGCGGATGTCGCCTTACCCTCAGTGATCTCCTTCAGAGA
>CAXAVQ010000429.1:0-2078 GCA_963971985.1 uncultured bacterium | reverse complement strand
CGCCTGCGGGTAGGCCCCGGTGTGCTCGCCCGCGATGCCCACGCTCCCCGCCGGGATGCGCGCCCGCGGCGAGTCGAGCCGGGGCGTGTGGAGTTGCGCATCGAGCCCGGACAGGTAGCCGAATCCCGGCGAGAAGCCGATGACTTCCACCCTGTACAAGCCCGCGGCGTGGCGTTCGATGACCTGCCGGGCGGCCAGCCCGGCCAGCTCCGCGACGCGCGAGAGGTCAGGCGCGAGGGCGGGGTCGTAGCAGACGGGCACGGTGTGGGACCGAGCTTCGAATGGCTCGGACGCTTCGGACGCGCGTTCGAGCAGCGCCCGCAGTTCATCCTCGACGCGAGCGTCGTCGAGCCCGACGGCCGCGAACTCCACCTGCACGCTCCCGAAGCCTGGCGTGACCTCGACAAGCCCCGGCAGGCCGGACGCGCGGATCGCCCGCCAAGTCGCGACGGGGTCATCGGTCGCGATGCGGATGGAGCGTTCGCTGGACCAGGTGAGGGTGGGGGGCATGCATCGAGTGTACGGCGCGTCACGCGTGCTCCGAGGCTCGCGCGTGATCTTCCTGCTCGTCCGAGGCGGGCGGCGTGCTGGTCTCCATCAGTTCGATGGTTTTGTTGCTGTGGAGCACGGTGAGCATCCAGATGCCGACAGCCATGTGGAGCACTTGGAAGCCCATGCTCGCGCTGATGCTGCCTCGGTCCGGCTCTGGGATGGTCCGCGCTGCGACACCGAGCGCGATGACGAGGATGTAGATCAGACCGATCATGTTCCAGAAGAACGAGATCCACAGCAAGGTGATCCCGGACTTGCGGCCGACTTCGGATCGCGCAAGCAGGCCGATGACTGCTACCAGTGCGAGTGCGAGCATGGGAATATCGACCACGTCGATCCTTCTCTCTGAAAGCGCACCCACAACTCCCATCGCGAGATTCACCGCCAGCAAAAGGAGCAGAAGGGTGACGACTCGGAGCGCGATCACGCCCGGGCGTCGTTGCTTGCGAGGTGGCATCTGGTCGAGGTTCTGGCCCGAGTCGTAGGGCGGTGCGTCGTCAGGCTGCGTGTCGAGCGTCATGGCTGGGTTCCTTCCGGTCTGAGAGTAGCAAAGTCAGTCCGGTAGTTACCAGCACCGCCTGCAGCGACTCGCATAGCCGCCTGAGGAGGGCGGCCATGCCACCCGGCGAAGAACTACGCGGCGCGTGCCAGCGGCTCGGGTTGCTCATTGGCTTCAATCGTCGGCGTTTGCTCCGCACGGGTTGGTGGCTTGCTCCGGCTTCGCTCATCGGCCCGCATGCTTCGGAGGTGGCTGAGGACGGTGCTGGCCGCGAGGCGGCGCTGGTTGCGTTTCGTGTTCGCCTGTCGCTCGGCGTGGATGGCCTGCTCGGAGATCGGGGTGCTGCCTGAGGCCTGCTCGGCTTCGTCCTGCACGGCTTCGAGGGTGGCGATGGCGTGGGTCGAGGCGCGCAGGGCGGTGTGGCGCGAGCGGAGTTCGAGCAGTTCGGTCAGGTCGTCGAGCAGGGCGCGGACGTCGGGGCGCTTGAGCAGTGCGATCAGGTCGCGCGAGGTCATCCCGATCGCCTCGGCGATGTCGGTGAGGGCTACGCCCGGCGCCTCCCAGAGCATGAGGATGGCCTCGATCTGCTCGTCTTCGGACATCCTGTGCTGCTGGACGGGAGCCGACGGGCGCTGGGCCTGGGTCGTGGGGCGTGCGTTCGGGCGACGGGTCTTGGTTCGTTTGCGCTGCTTGGTCATGGCCCGATTGTGCGCGCGGGCCGGGCGGGGTGCAAGGTATTTGTTTGGTAAAAATTTGGTATCCCGGCTGCTCGGTGACATGCTGTTGTCACCGGCGCGGGGCGCGGCGCGATCGCCAAAACGCACAGACACCGGGCGTGATGACCGGTGTCTGTGCGAAGAGAGGAAGATTGGCTTGTCGGGCGATGGGGTTGCCGGCCGATTCAGGCGGCGAGGGCCATCGCGAAGGTCGGGTCGGGGTCGGCGCCGTCCTCGAACTCGATGGCGACCGAAAGGTGGCCGGAGCGGTCGGAGGAGATGCGCCGGACGATGCCCTCGCGGACGTTCTC
>CAXAVQ010000428.1:0-2088 GCA_963971985.1 uncultured bacterium | reverse complement strand
CGTGACGGTCGGCGGTCTGGTGACGACCGGCAAGGGCATCAACCTGCCGGATTCGAACCTGACGATCCCCGCGCTGACGGACCACGACTGGGCGTGCGTGGACTGGGCGGTTCACGAAGAACTCGACTTCCTGGCCATGAGTTTTGTGCGCCACGGCGAGGAGGTGCAGCGCCTGCGCGATGCGCTGCAGCGCCTCTGCACGTTCGAACGCTGCGGCACGGGGCTCTCGGGCGCGAGCGCGCAGCCGACGATCCCGATCATCGCCAAGATCGAGACGCCTCAGGCGGTGACGAACATCGACAGCATCATCGAGGTGGCCGACGGGATCATGGTCGCGCGCGGCGATCTTGGCGTGGAGATGGATATCGCGACGGTGCCGGTGACGCAGAAACGCCTGGTGCGCAAGGCCCACGAGTGGGGCAAGCCGTGCATCGTGGCGACGCAGATGCTCGAATCGATGATCAACTCGGCCTCGGCGACGCGGGCCGAGGTGTCCGACGTGGCCAACGCCGTGCTCGATGGCGCGGACGCGGTGATGCTGTCGGCGGAGACCGCAGTGGGACGGTACCCGCACCTGGCGGTTGAGACGATGCGCCGGATCGCGGTGGTCACCGAGCAGTCGCTGCGCGAGGAGAAGATCCTGCCCAACCCGCCGAAGCGGGCTCAGGAATTGCGTCAGATGATCCCCGCGCTCGCGCACGGCGCATGGCACATGGCCAACGACATCGGCGCGGAACTGATCGTGGTCTGGAGCCAGCGTGGCGGCGGGGCGCGGTACCTGTCGCGGAATAACTTCCGCGTGCCGATCGTGGCCTTCAGCAGCGACCCCAAGGCGGTCCGGCGCATGACGATGCTCTACGGCGTCTACCCGCTGCTTGTGAAGAACGTGCCCGAGCACCGTTCGGATTTCGCCAAACTCGTGGACACGATCGTGCTCGAGCGGGGTCTGGTGCAGCGTGGCCAACCGATCGTGCTGCTCGGCGGCAAGCCGCTGGATGTGCCGGGCTCGCTGAACACCGTCGCGGTCCGTTACGCGGGCGACCTGATTATGGGCTGATCCTGTCGGTCCTTCGGTACACTTTCGGTCATGGACCATCCACGATCGATCGTTCGGGCGCTGGGCGCACTGATTCTTCTCGTCCTGCTTCCGACTCTCGGCGGCTGCTGGTTTTCGCTCGGCGAGCGTTCCGGGCGGGCGACGAGCCTTGATGCAGCTTCGCTGGAACCGGTGGGTTGGCCCGAGCGCGAGCTCGAGCAGGTCCGTGCGGTTTCTGAGGGGACGCCCGAATCGCTCTTCGACTATCGGATCACGGATGCATCGCTCGCCTCGCCCGAAACGATCGCCGGCGCGGAAGTCCCCCGTTATCGGATCCTTGATACTCGTTTGACCGAGCACGGCCTTCTGCGTGTGCTCGATGAGCACTTCGAAGCCGAGTTCGATCGTCTGTTCGCGGATCTGTTCGAGGGGTTCGTACCGAACGCGCGATTTGTTTCGTCTTCCACGCTCTCCCCCGACGAAGAGGTGCAGGACTGGATCGATACACTAACCGCGGCGCGGGACGAATCACCCGGTACGGAGCGCACCTTCGACGACCATCGGCATCGCATCCGTGACGGCGTCGGGATCTACTTGCCCGATCCGGATTCGAAGCCGTCGCCTCGGGGCATCTTGCTTCACTATCGCGGTCTGATCTCGACGAGTTACGAAGAAGCGTTCGTGGACCAGATCGTGGATTCAGACTGGTTGGTGATCCGCATCGGCACGCATACGCGGATCGCTACGCCGCGAGACGAGCGCAGCCGGGCACGCCAGGAGGAGCAGGAGCGCCGGCGAAACGAACTCACCGAGGAGTTCCGGGCCGGCCTCGACCCGGGGGACCCCAGTTCCAGATACGCGATCCCTCCGGTCGGCGCAATCTATCAACAGGCCCGTCAGGAGTTCCCTCCGATCGAGCGCGGCTTTGATCTTCACGATGCGTCGGACGCCGCCACGGTTGGGGAAGCGGTCGCCCGGGCGGTGGACGATGCGTTCGCCGAGAATGCCTACGCGGCGGAGGCGGCGCTGGAGTACTACTTCGAAGCGCATCC
>CAXAVQ010000427.1:0-2107 GCA_963971985.1 uncultured bacterium | reverse complement strand
ACGATCAAGCCCAGGAACGACGAGGCCGCCTGCTGCAGCGTCGAGGTGATGAACGGCGCCCGCGGCTTCGAACTCGTCGGCTTGGTCTCCACCGACTTCACCCGATACGGCGTGTTGACATCAACCGACCCGCGGACCGTCCGCTTCAAGCGGGCCGGGCCCTTCGCCGTCGAGTCCTTCTCGCTGTCCAGGTGCAGGTCGGTCAGCCCGACCAGCTTCGCGATCGAGGTGACCCGATCGGTCAGGTCCTCCGGCTCGGCGCCGATCAGCGGCTTGCCGCTCGCCGGGTCCTCATCCTTGCCCAGCCGGCCCTTCTGCCCGATGGCAAACTTCTCGCCGCCGACCTCGACCAGTTCAGCGCGCAGGCCCCGATGCTCGGCCAGCCACGCCGTCTGCTGCTTGATCGTCGGCAGTTTCTCGCGACCCGTGCGATCATCCTTCTTGGGCACCATGAACTCGGGCCAGGCCTTGGCGAGCTTCGCCGCATCGTCCGGGTCCAGCGCGAAGCGCCCCGTGACCTCCCAGTACTCATCGGGGATGTGCGCCCGGATCTCGCGCTCTCTGTTGACGATCAGACGCACTGCGACCGACTGCACGCGTCCGGCGGACAGCCCGCGAGCGACCTTCTTCCAGAGCAGCGGCGACACCTGATAGCCCACGATGCGATCAAGGATTCGTCGCGCCTGCTGCGCATCGACCTTGTCCATGTCGATCGTGGTCGGGTTGGCGAACGCCTCCTGGATGTCCTTCTTCGTGATCGCGTTGAACACCACCCGTTTCGCGTCGGCGGGGGAGATCTTCAGGAGCTCCGCGAGGTGCCAGGCGATCGCCTCCCCCTCGCGGTCTTTATCCGTCGCGAACCAGACTTCGCTGGCCGACTTGGCGAGTTTGCGAAGTTCCGCGACGGTCTTGTTCTTCCCGCTGAGCACCTCGTACGACGGCTGGAACCGCTTCTCGAGGTCCACACCCGGCACCGGCTGCTTCACGCCCTTCGGGTTCTTCGAAGGCAGGTCGCGGATGTGCCCGACCGACGCCCGGACCACGTAGTCCGAGCCGAGGTACTTGTTGATCGTCTTCGCCTTCGCTGGCGATTCCACGATCACGAGCTTCTTGCCGTTCACGTTCGACGACGCGGACGAACCCTTCGCCGTCGACTTCTTCGTCGTCGGTTTCTTGGCGGTCTTCTTCTTGATGGTTTTCTTCTTGGCCATGTTGGTGTTGAAAGCGACTCGCCAAAGAGGTGATGGTGAAACTCCCGGTGCCGACAAGACAATTCCGGCCCGTGCGTTCCGGACCGGACTTGATCGACCTCGGGCTGGAATGTCAAGCGCCGACCCGAAAGCCAGCAGAAATGAACGTCTCTCGACCGAGCGGGCACACGAACTGAAAAGGACACTCCGAAACGGGGCTACCGGCCCTGTTTCAGGGCTTCGAGCACCACGCCTGCCCACTCGTCCGCCGGTTTCGACGACGCATCGATCCACACCGATCCCGGCGTCGAACGCAGTCGACGCAGCCAGGTCCGCTGGTTCTTCGCGAACCGGCGGGTCTCGATTTTTATTCGCTCGATCGCGTCCGACCGGGAACACCGGTGCTCGAAGTAGGGAATCAACTGCTTGTAGCCGAGCGACTCCGCGGGCTGTGTCCCCGGACGCAGCGCTCCCGCGTCGTACAGGGCGTGGGCCTCGGCGATCAGCCCCTGCTCGACCATCTGGCGGACCCTTTCGTTGATCCGCCGACTCAGTTCCTCCGCTGGCCAGTCGATCCCCACCAGCAGCGCGTCCTCACGCGGCCCCGAGGCGCTGTCCCATTGGCGTTGGTGCTCGGAAATCGGGATACCGGTCAACCGTTGGATCTCCAGCGCCCGGATGGTCCGGCGCTCGTCGTTCGGATGGATCCGCTTGGCAGCCTCCGGGTCCACCCGCTCCAGTTCCGCGCGACGGGCTTCCGCCGACATCGAAGCGAGTTCTTCGCGCAATTCTTGGTCCGGGTCCGGCCCCTTGAACAGGCCCTCGAGCAAGGCCTTCGCGTAGAGGTGTGTCCCGCCCACGACCAACGGCACCCGCTCCGAAGCTCGCAGCTGCACGATCAGAGTTTCGGCCCGCCC
>CAXAVQ010000426.1:0-2137 GCA_963971985.1 uncultured bacterium | reverse complement strand
CAGCGCAACCTCCACCGTCCCGAGCAGGACCAGCGGGAGCAGGTGCGCGGAGAAGTCCAGGAACGCAGGCGTCGCCCCCTCCCAGTCGCCCGCGACCGAACGCCCCAGCACCGCGCCGCTTCCGGTGAGCAGGCATGCGAGCCGAAAGCCCGTCGGCGTATCACGATCGATGGTGATCGCGTCGATGGCGCCGGTCATCTTCACGATGGTGAGCCAGAACAGGAGCAGCGCCCCCATGCTGAGAAGCGAGCAATACGCAACCACCGTCCAGCTCGGCCCCTCCCCGAAGTTGCTGCCCGCGAACGCCAGCGTGAAGCCTGCCATCACTCCCAGGTACAGCACGGATGACGCTGGATTCTGTCTCTCGTCGACGTCGTCACGGAAGTCGAAACCGAGGAGGGAGACCACCCACGTCGCCGAGCCGACCCAGGCGGCACCCATGACCACGTAGAACGCGAGGTAGATCGAACCGCGGACGTCCGACGAAGCGAACGACTGCAAAAGGATCAGCAACGCGAACGCGAGCGCCGGTGGGGTGCACCACAGCAGCACCTTCAATCCTCGTAGGTCTTCGTGCGGGCTGTTGTTGAGCAGCACCATGAGCATGTGGCCCCAGATCGCCATCGCGATCAGGCCATGGAACATGAGCATAGTGGACTCGCCATCAGACATTTCGACACGGCACCTTCGAGGGCTACCGCCGGCTCCGCAGTGGTGTCGAAGCCGACAGACGCGTTCCGGGCCAGTATACGATGGGCGCAGCCGGCAGCGATCTTTCAGGCAGACGCGATGTACCACCCTCTCGTGAACGTTCCCGACGTGAGTCGCTATCCTGCAGACCCAATCTCAGGAGATTCCAATGCGTGCGATGCTTTGTGCAATTCTGATGACCGTGTTCGGGTTCGGCTCCACCGCCTGCGCCCACAAGCCCGACACCAACCTCTTCAACGGCCAGGACCTCACCGGCTGGGTCTCGACCGGCGCCCCCGACGCCTGGGGCGTCGAAGACGGCGAGATCGTCACCTTGAGGCCCGGGCAGGGCGGCTGGCTCCGCACCGACCGCATGTACCGCGACTTCGAGCTCGAACTCGACTTCTGGATGCCCGAGGGGGGCAACTCCGGCGTCGGCCTTCGCGGCTCGTCCGGTGGTGACCCGGCCTTCAGCGGCTTTGAGGTGCAGATCCTCGATACGCACGGTGAGGAGCCGGGCCTGCGCAACTGCGGCTCGGTCTACGAGGCCGTCGCCCCCGCGACCATGGCCGTCAAGGAAGCCGGCAACTGGAACACCTATCGCATCCGCCTCGTCGGCGACACGCTCGACGTCTGGCTCAACGGTCAGCACATCCACGACGCCGTCAAACTCGACGATCGTGGCTTCTTCCGCAACGAAGAGAACCCCCTGCCGCTGAACACCCGGGCCACGACCGGCTACATCGCCCTGCAGGACCACGGCCACGCCTTCCGCTATCGCAACATCCGCATCACCGACCTCTCGCCCGACCCCGAGCCCGTCGGCATGGTCCACCTCATCAACGGCAACAACGCCGGCGGCACCCCCGAGGGCTGGTTCGCCGAGGACGCCGGCACCTGGACCGTCGAGGGCGACACCCTCATCGGGCGCGACGGCCCCGGACACCTCTTCACCGACGGCACCTACCGCAACTTCGAGATGCGCGCCCTCGTCAAAGTCAACGAGCGCGGCAACTCGGGCATGTACTTCCGCGTGACGCCCAACCCCGCGCCCAACAACCCCTGGCCCAACGGCTACGAGGCCCAGATCGACCAGCACGACCCGAAGAACTTCACCGGCTGCATCTACAACGCCGCGTGGCCGGAAGATGTACAGGCCCCGATCACCCGCGACAACGCGTGGTTCGACTACCGCATCCGCGCTGAGGGCAACCGCATCCGCACCTGGATCAACGGTGTCCCGATGGTCGATGCCGAGCTTGAACAGTTCGACGAAGGCCACCTCGCCGTGCAGGGCCACCACCAGGGCAACGTGATCATGTTCAAGGACATCCGGGTGCTGGAACTGGACTGAGGCGTGGCATGCTCAAGCTCAGCTTAAGCATGTTCAGAGGGTGGCGTGGTCTTCTATGAAGACCCGTCGCCTGTCAAGTGATCGCGGATCGGT
>CAXAVQ010000425.1:0-2138 GCA_963971985.1 uncultured bacterium | reverse complement strand
ACCTGTTCATTGCGTCCACGCACGACGACCTGCTCTGCTTCACCGACTCCGGTCGCGTGTTCAAGATGAAGGTCTACGAGATCCCCGAACTCGGCCGGACCAGCAAGGGACGCTCGATCGTCAACCTGATCGACCTGAAGCCCGGCGAGAAGTGCGTGGCCTACCTGCCGATCTCGGACTTCGAGAAGGGCGAGGACTTCCTCGTCTTCGCAACCGCACAGGCGAAGGTGAAGCGCTCGTCGCTCAAGCTGTACCAGAACGTGAACCGATCCGGCCTCATCGCGATCAACCTCAACGACGGCGATGAACTTGTCGGCGTCGCCTGCACCGCCGGGCACGACCACCTGCTGCTGGGCACCGCCAACGGCATGTCCATCCGTTTCGAGGAAGACGACGCCCGCGCCATGGGACGCTCATCCGCCGGCGTGAAGGGCATCGACCTCGCCGACGGCGACCGGGTCGTCGGCCTCGTCAAGATCCAGATGAACGACTCCGGCGAGGCCACCGACTCCGTGCGGGGCGATGTCGACCTGCTCACCGTCACCGAGAACGGCTACGGCAAGCGGACCGACCTCAAGGAGTACCTCGTCGCCTCCGAGCAGGAAGACGGCTCGTACGAGTACCGCACCCAGTCCAGAGGCGGCAAGGGCAGGCGCGACATCAAGACCACCGCGCGTAACGGCAAGGTGGTCGCGATGAAGTCGGTGATCGACAACGAGGACATCGTCTTCGTCACCCGCAGCGGCATGATCGTCCGGACCCAGAGCGAAGAGATCCGGCGCATCGGACGCAACACCGCCGGCGTCCGCCTGGTGAACATCAAGGCCGGCGACCACGTGGTCAGCGCGGCGGTGACGCCTCGAGACGAAGAGGAATAACTCTCGCAGTCTGAAATTGCTTGATCGTTCGATCCACCGGCACCCTAAAGCCGGTGGTTTTCATATAGCTCCCATTGAACTTTGAACAAATGTTCCTCCCTCGCGTGAGCACGCGCCGGTTTCGTCGCTGCGCTCTCGGGGATGCGGTTGTCCGCTCCCCGAACCAGAACCGGCCTTCGGGTCACCAGGCGAGGAGATCGTCATGTTGTGTGGAAGAAACAAACGCTCAACGGCACAGAACCACAGCGCCAATCGGAGGACCGCGATCGCGGCGGTCATTGCCGCATCGGGCGTGTGCCTCCCGGCATCGGGACAGGCCGTGCTCACGGTGACCGATGCCGACATCGACATTCAGACGAACGGGCTGGCCGACGACTGGATCGTGCTCGGCGTTGATATCAGCGCCTGCGCGGAGGGGCCGGTCCCGGTGCCGGGCCTGAACGGCTTCGACTTCGGGCAGAAGTGCAACGAGGAAGCCCAGGAGCGCAGCCAGAATCCTGCCAGCTTCGTCGAGACCATCACGAAGACCCGCGTCTTCGTCGATGGCGACGGCACGCAGTGCATCACGATCTACTGGAATTCGGGCGTGCTCTCGCGATCCGGTGCGCTCGATGGGTTCTTCGGGGTCGGCGACAGCACGCTCGACGCGATGCTCGAGATCACCCCGACCGGCGTTCCCGACGGCACAGCGCTCGATATCAGTTACCGGTACGACGTCTGGGGCTTCGCCATGTCGCGCCTCGACTTCTGCCCCGCCGGCGGTTTCCCAGAAGAGGCGGTCCATCCGTTATTCGGCCCACCGGACTACGTCGACTGGCAGAACTCGTTGATGATCGACGGCGTCCAGCTCCTGGACCCGATCCGCTTCAACACGATCCTGCCGAGCGGCCCCTTCGTGAGTAACTACCAGACGGTGTCCGAGACCGTGACCGGCGTGAGCGGGACCGGGGGTGTACCGATCACCCTTGAGATCGATTCGTTCATCGAGTCTCAGATCTCGTTCTGGGGGCGCGGCCTGCACTGCGGCGATGACAGCTCCGACGGCTCGATCTGGGGGAGCATCACGATCTGCGTCAACGTACTGCCACCTCCAGCTCAGCCGGTCGTTCTTCCCGACAACGCCGTTCCGGTGTTCTCCCTGGACATCGCCTCGGCGAACTGTCTGAGCGACCCCACCGGCGCGGGCATCGGGCTCTTCGATGCGGGCGACGCCTACCAGTGGTTCGGCCCGCCGATCGCGACCGGCAGTCAGAACGGTGT
>CAXAVQ010000424.1:0-2155 GCA_963971985.1 uncultured bacterium | reverse complement strand
TCGGCAGCGCGATCGTTGCCATCATCTTGATCGGCATCGACGCCCGACTCCTGTCCGGTCGCGCGGACGCCTTCGTCCTCTTCGCCACCAGCGGGACGGAGAAGTCCTTCTTCGACGAGGGCAAGAAGCTCGTCGATGGCTACGCCGTCTTCGTCGCCGTCTGCGTGGTGTACCTGCTGCTGAAGCCGCACCAGAACGGCATCAACGTTGTCGGCTCGCGGTCATCGCCTGGATCAGCCGGCGCGCCCGCGCCGCACGCGCCGTCCGCAAACAGATCGCCAAAGCCCGGCGCCATGCTGAGGCAGAGCCTGAGACCGAGACCGTCCCCGCAACCGCATGATTCCTCAGGCCGACGCTTCGCACGCGTTACCAAACCCGCTCAGCACGAGGTTCAGGTCCGCGAGGTCCACGACGCCATCGTCGTTCACATCGCCGTCACGCCCCACTTCGACCGAGTCGCCGAAGTTCCCGAGCACGAGGTTCAGGTCCGCGAGATTGATGTTCCCGTCGTTGTTTGCGTCACCCATCAGGCAGTCGAACCCGCACGCAGCACTGCTCACCGAGAACGGGCTGAAGCCGACGTTCTCCGAAACCGGATCGCCCGCACCGGACCCACCGGGCGCGCCAGGCCCGGTCGGATCACCCCACCATGAACAGCAGATGTTGAGCTGCGCGGTGTTGGTGTTCTCCACGGCAAACTGCGCGTTACCCTCGAAACTGCACTCGCTGGCGAACACGGTCCCACCGGTGCGGCGCAGGCCGGTGCTGTTCCCGATGAATGAGGTGCAGGAAAGCGACAGTGTCCCGTTGTTCATGGTGAGTCCAACGGCATCGTTATCGCTGAACAGGCAATCCTCGACGCGCGTCGTCCCGCTGACGTTCGAGAACGCTGATGAGTCGGTCCCGGCGAGCCCGCAGCGCTCGAACGCGCTCTCCGTCACCCTCGCTGTCGAGTTGGAGATATACAGCCCGGCATCGCTGCCGCCCGTGCCGATATCTGAGACCGTGCAGTTCTCCATCACGAAGTCCGGGCAGTTCACGACCGAGATGTTCGAGCGAACCCCGAACGCGTTGCCGCCGCCGCCGTGACGCACCGCTGTCCAGCGCATGAATCCCGAGGAGTTTCCGCCGTTGAAACTCACACCGTCCCATTTACTCGCATCTGAATCATCGGCGGAAGTCATCAGGACCGGGGCGTTGACCGTACCGAGGCATTCCAACCTCCCCTGCACCTGAATCTCGGCGTTGTCGTTGCGACCGAACACGGTGACGCCCGGACCGATCGTGAGCACACCGCCGGCGGGCACGAGCACATCGCCGTTGTCGATCTCCCAGCCCTCGAGCCCGGTCATCGTGACCATCGCGCTCGCGTTGTCCGTCGTGCCCGCTCGGACCCGGATCCGATTTACGGCGTTCCCGGTGAGCACGCAACCGTTCACATCCTGAAGCGAGTTCGCCTGCACGAGCGCACACGCGCCAAGGTTGTTCTCGAAGATGCTGTCAATCAGTTGAACCGAACCGGTCAGCGACGCGCAGAAATAGCCGAAGTCGCTGTCGTCAGCGCCGCAATCAGTGAACGTCGTACGCACGCAGGACACATCCGAGTTGTTGTTGTAGATGCCGTAGTCGTTGCCGCCCGTCTCGATGTCGGAGATCGTGCAATCCTCGAAGACCACGTCCATGGCGTTCACCGTCGCGACGTTCGATCGCACCGCGAACGCGTTGCCCCCGCCACCCCGCCGGATCGTCGTCCAACGCACAAGGCCGGATGCGTTCCCGCCGTTGAACGAGACGCCGTCCCAAACCGTAGAAGCGGCATCATCAAAACTCGTCATCAGGATCGGATCGAGCTCGGTGCCCAGGCATTCCAGACGCCCCTGCACCTGCAGCTCCGAGTTGTCCGTCAGGCCGAAGACGCGCACGCCCGGTCCGATCGTCAGTGTCGCGCCGGCCGGAACCAGGACGTCCCCGGAATCGAGCTCCCAGCCATCCATGCCCGGAATGTGTTGCATCGCGCCGACGCTCGCCGTGGGCCCCGAGGCGACGCGGATCCGCCCGAACGCGTTGTTCACGAACGAGCCGCCCGTGACCCCTTGGAGTGACCCCGGTTGCACGCGAGCGCACTGCCCCATGTTGTCCTCGAACACGCAGTCCT
>CAXAVQ010000423.1:0-2171 GCA_963971985.1 uncultured bacterium | reverse complement strand
TCGGGGGAGGGTTCTGCTCGTGCAGCACGCCGTCCACCCGGTACTTCACGCTCAGCGTCTGCTCGAACGGCTCGATGTGGATATCGCTCGTACGCGACCGGATCGCCTCGAGAATGATCAGGTTCACGAGGTTGATCAGCGTCGGCTGCTCGGCCATCCGGTGCAGCTCGTCCGCGTCGATCGCCTCGAGGTTCGCCAGCGTCGAGTCCATGTCCGACGACTCGTCGCCGCCCAGCTGGGCCGCCATGTCCGCCGCCGTCGTCCCGTAGCCGACCCGCAGCAACTCGCGGAGCAGGTTCTCGTCGACCCGGTTCCGGGTGATCGGGCGCCCCGCGGTGACCGATAACTCGTCCGCCGCCGCGTCGTCGTCGGGGTCCAGCATCGCCACGACCAGGCGCGAGCCCTGCAACCGCAGCGGCACCGCACGCAGACGCATCGCCTGATCCGCCGTCACCAGCGACGTCGCTTCGTGCGAAAACTCCGGAAGCTCCTCGATGATCTCGTAAACCGACTCCGAACCCACCTGCTGTTCCTCCTGACCGGACAGAGGTTGGGAGAGTACATCAGGTCGGGAATCGATCGTAGTCACCAGCGAAGTCCTTTCGTCACCGTCGAGATGCCGCCCGGCCCCAAATCAATGGGCCCAACTGAAACGGCACTGTGCAATGGCACAGATCCCGGATCGCCGTCCGAGGCAGCCCGCCGAACGCCCGGCCCAACCTGATATTGCGTACGGTCGCGGAAGTTGCTGGATCAACGGCCAACCCCGCCGACACCGGGCTAGCCCATTATTCGTGCCACACCCGGTTCCGATTCGCGAACGATCAATTTCCTTCCGAAGACTCGGATTCGTCGATCTCGATCGTGATCACTTCGCTCTCTTCGCCCGTCTCCGGGTCGAAATCAGAGAACGTCGTGACGAACGCCCCGCGGGCGCGTCGTGGCGTGGGAACCCTTTCGGCTTGCTCGGGGCTCAGCACGCCCCGCACCCGATCGATCCACTCCCGATCGAACGCCCGCCTCGCCGCACGGGCCTTGGCCACATCAGATTCCGAACCGCCACCGGCGATGAAGATCTGCACATTCCCCGCCGGCATCGGCGAAGACCCGCCGCCATCGGCAAACTCCGCATCGATCGCGTTCATCCAGGCCTGATCCAGCCGTGCCCGAGCCTTCGCGTACTCCGAGGCCATCCGCTCGACTTCCGCCTTCTGCTCCTCGTCGAGGTCCTCGAGCGCAAGAATGGCCTCCAGTTGCCGGTCCACGCCAGAATCGGCGAGCACGCGCGGGTAACTCAGCCGCATCACCTCCTCCTCGAACGCCGCCCGAGACGGCGCATCGAGCAGGTCGGCGATCTGGCGGGCGTACTTCTGCTGGGCCCGCTGCAGCCTCTGAGCCGCCTCCCGATGCTCGCCCTCCCAGTCCTCAATGACCTCGCTGTCGACCTCTCCCGAGAACCGTCCTTCCGCCGCCGCCACCGCGAACGGATGACGCGCCCCGATCTCCAGACGCGACACCAGCAGCCGATCGATCTCGATCTCGTACCGCCCGAGCACCTCATCGAGTGCCGCCTCGCCGCCCTCTGAGACCCGCTCCGGGTTGAAGCCGAGTTCCATCTTCTCGCACAGCGCGATCAGATCGATCTCTTCCCCCGGAAAAGTACCGGGTGCCAGTTCCCGATCCCGACGACGCATCCGCTCGATCGACGGCCACTCCTCCAGTTGCCCCGGCGTCAGAATCAGCTTGTAGTCCTCGAAGAACGACTCCGTCAGCGCGACCCGCTCGGCCCGGATCGCCGCCCGCTTGGTCTCGTTCTCCTCGATAAGCCGGCGCATCTCCTCCGGATCGGGCATCTCGACCTCGCCCGGCTCCCGCGCCTTGCTGAACCGCTCCATGAACGCCTACTGGAGCGCCTCTTCCGAAGCGTTCACCTCCCCGAGGCGCGCCTGGAACTCCGCGAACAGCTCCATCGTGAACACGCTCTGGGCCACATCCAGCCCCAGCCGCGCGTTGTACCGCTCCAATTCCTCCGCCGTGACCGGCTGCAAGCGCAACTGTTCGCGCTTGCGAACCCCCTCGAACCCGCCATCGAAGGCAAAATCCATGTCGGAGAGTTCGACGACGAACTCGCCCATCGGCTCGCCCACGAATTCGATGTTCTGCGCAGAGGC
>CAXAVQ010000422.1:0-2187 GCA_963971985.1 uncultured bacterium | reverse complement strand
CCCACGAGACTCCCCGTTCCGGGTGCGTCACCGCGCGGTGCGTGCACGATTCGTTCAGAACGAGTGAGACGACCGCGTTTTCGCACGCGCCGAAGGCATGTCGACCGCGCGCAATCCTCTCGCAAAGCGCACCGAGCGCAAACCGTTTTTGCGCGCGTCCGCGATGACACTATCGCCGCAACGTTGCACCGCTCTCATCACCACACATCCCACCGGAGTCCACCCACCATGGCGAACGAATCGCGCCGTCGGGCCTTCACCCTGATCGAACTGCTGGTCGTTGTCGCGGTCATCGCGCTGCTGATCGGCATCCTGCTCCCGGCTCTCCAGAACGCCCGCAAGGAGGCATGGGCCGTCAGCGCCGCCAGCAACCTGCGCTCGATCTCTCAGGCCGTCAATTCCTACGCCGCGAGTTCGAAGCAGGAGTTCCCGCCCGCGTACGTGTACGGCGCCGAAGAATCCGGAAACCGTTGGCGACTGGAGGACCAACAGGACACGAACCCCAACCCGCAGAACGGCTACGTGCATTGGTCGTACCTGCTCCTCGACGACGATGTGAACCCCGAAGCCTTCTCCTCACCCGCCGTTCTCAACGGCGGTGCCCCGCGCACGAACCCCGGCCCCGATCCCGCTGACTGGGAACCGGGCCAGAACAACGACCTCGGCAACTCCACCGCTTCGGAAACCCCCGAGGACCGGCAGGCCAAGCGCATCGGTTTCACGGGCAACGCCGCGATCTTCCCACGCAACAAGTTCAACATCAGCGCCCAGCGCCAGAACCGATTGGTCGCCGCCTCACGCATCAAGGGCGCCGCGCGCACCATCCTCGCCACCGAATTCGCCGAGGGCCCCGCGTGGGAAACCCTGCGTCAGCCCGACTCCGGCGTCATCAAGAGCCACCGTCCGGTCACCCCTTTCCAGGACCTCGGCTTCGGCAACGACATCTACGACGCTCCGATCAACAGCACCGTCGCCCGATTCGTCTACCCGCCCATCGACGCGATCTATGACAAGAACAACCTCGGGTCGAACATGATCGAGGACGCCAACACCACCCTCAACGCCGTCGGGCGCCACCACCCCGGCGGCACCGCAAACTTCGTCTTCGTCGACGGCCACGTCGAGCGCACGACCGTCAAGGACTCCGTCTCTCGTCGCCTCTGGGGCACCGAGTTCTACAGCCTGACCGGCAACGCCCTCGTCAACCCCGATGTCAACCAACCCAACTGATTGCCGAGCGCCGCTCCGAAAGGTGCGGCGTCGGATTCCGGCGTGCTCGTGGGCACGCCAACCACCTGTTCACCGGGCGGCGCGTGTCGCCCGGGGTCAACGCCTCGCAACAGAAGAGAGAAACGATCCATGAAGCGCACGACCAACACCGCACTCGTCCTGACCCTGCTCGCCGGCGGCACCGTCGCCGCCATCCCGTCGGCCGCCAAGGCCGACGCCACCGTCATCAACATCTCCGGCGCGACTCTGTTCCGGAACTTCTTCCTCGCACCCGCTTCCACCAACGAGTACTTCGACATCGACGGCGACGGCTTCTCCCCCGCCGACGGCAACCAGTTCCTCCCGACCCAGCTCGCCCCGTTTGTCGGGACCGTCGCCGGTACCGCAGCGAGCGCCGAGTGGACGGTCATGTACCGCTCCACCGGATCGGGCAACGGCATCGCCGAATTCGTCGAGTGGGGCCAGACCTTCGCGACCCTGCCCGCCGCCGACGGCGAGCTGACCGGCGCCGAAGACGCTTACTTCAACCGCCAGCAGTACATCGCCGCCAGCGTCCCGCAGACCGCCAACGGCTACGATTTCGACAACCCGGGCGGCGCTCCCGTCCGCGCGCTCTTCACCACCCTCGAAGCCACCACGACGGGCACGCCCGCGAACAGCGGCATCCGCATGGACATGGCCGTCACCGACGTCCCCGTCGCCTGGTTCTCCAACCAGCCCGGCGATCCCGCCTTCGATCGCAACCCCGGCCAGCCCGGCTACGGCGTGAACCCCCGCGAGGCCCGGAACCTCGACGGCACCCTCAACGGCGAGGCCAACGACCTGATCGACCTCGGCAACCTCAACCTCGACATCGCCAACCCCGACGCCAACACCGTCTACGACACCCAGGTCGCCCTCGTCCCCATCGCCGCCATCACCAACTTCGGCACCGGCATGAGCGAGATCGACATGCAG
>CAXAVQ010000421.1:0-2194 GCA_963971985.1 uncultured bacterium | reverse complement strand
GGATTGGTCGGCCTTGCCGACGCGACGCCTGGAGACGCCAGCCGATGACCGACGGAGTCCACGCCAACGCCTCGATCCACCCGACCGCGGTGATCCACCCGTCGGTCGAGATCGGGGAGGACGTGGAGATCGGTCCGTACTGCGTGATCGGCGCGGATGTGCGTCTGGGCAAGGGGACGGTGCTGCACAATCACGTGACGGTGCTCGGCCCGGCGATCATCGGCGAGGAGAACGTGGTCTACCCGTACGCGGTGCTGGGCGCTGAGCCGCAGGACCTGAAGTACGCGGGGCACGACACGTCGCTGCGGATCGGTGACCGGAATAAGATCCGCGAGCACGTGACGATCCATCGCGGGACGGAGTTCGGCGGCGGGCAGACGCGGATCGGGTCGGACTGCCTGATCATGGTCGGGGTCCACATCGCCCACGACTGCCAGATCGAGGATGAGGTGGTCATCGCGAACAACTCGATGCTGGGCGGGCACTGCCTGATCGAGGAGGGCGCGACGATCGCCGGCGGCGTGGGCATCCACCACTTCACGACGGTGTCTCGCCTGAGCTTTGTGGCGGGCATGGCCCGGGTGACGCGCGATGTGCCGCCGTTCACGATCGTGGAGGGCTCTCCGGCGGAGCCACGCAAGATCAACACGACGGGGCTGATCCGTCGGGGCTGGTCCAGCGAGGAGATCGAGGTGTTGCGTCGGGCGTTCCGGAGGCTGCTCCGCTCCCCGGAGATTCCGTTCCGGGAGGCGATCGACGAATTTTCTACTGCCAAGAAGGAATATTCGTCCGTCGCTGAGTTGTGCCGGTTCGTGGAGCGGGCCGGGGACGGGGTGCACGGCCGGTATCTGGAATCGCAGCGGGATTCGCGGAATCCTCGACGGTAGTTCGGTGTTGTAGAGTGTGTGAGCCGGGTTGTACCCGGTTGATGTGTCATGCTTGATCGATTCTGGCTCATCCTGATCTTCGTACTCGGCAGCGTTCTGCCGCCGATGCACGCTGCGCAGCGGGTCGCACCCGATACGGGTGCCGGCTGCGCGATGGTGTGCTGCGCGGGCGGGTGCGAGTGTCCCGGTTGCACGTGCGCGATCGACGGCTCGGACGAGCCGGCTCCGGATCGGGACCCTGCGGTGCCGACGCTGCCGCAGCGTGAACAGCAGCGCAGCGCGGAGCCGAGTTTCGGCTTCATCGATCTCGTCGAGCCGGACGAGCGAGCGGCGCGGAGCGTCGTGATCGAACTTGACCGACCGGTCCTCTGGGGCGGCTCGGTCCGGCTCGAAGCGGTCTTCTGTGTGTGGCGGATCTAGGTCTCGCGGCTGTCCTGCGCGCCCAGTGCGCGCGGTCTGAGCGATTGATCCGAATTCTGAACCTGAATCCCAACCACTCACAGGAGATATCCATGCGTCTTTCAACGCTTACTGTTCTCACATCCGCTTCCCTGCTTGCTCTGAGCGCCGGTCTGACCGGCTGCGCTTCGTCCGATTCCGGCGATGCGGAGCAGGCGATGGCTCCGACCGCGGTCGAGTCGGCCTCGCACGATGCTGGAGCGCCGATCGAGGCGTCCGGCGCGGTGCTGCGTGTCAACGGCATGAGTTGCCCGAAGTGCGCCAACAACATCACGCTGAAACTCAAGGAACTGCCCAGCGTGCAGGAGGTGCTCATCAATATGGGCATCGGCGAGGTGATCGTCGCGTTCGGCGAGGGGACGCACCCCAGCCGCGACCAGCTGGCCAGCGCGATCGACAGCGCGGGCTTCACGCTGGAATCCATCACCGTTCGCTGAACCGATCGCGATCTCTGATCTGAAAGGAGGGCGCGATGCGCGTTCATCGATTTCTCGGTGGTAGTGCTGCGCTGATCGGGGCCGGGTTGCTGCTCGCGGCGGCTCCGGCGTCGAGTGCGCAGGAGGCCATCAACACGCCCGCGGCGACGCAGCCGGGCGAGGGGAACTTCGTCAATACCTACAAGCTGCGGTTCACGCACTACGACGGCACGCCGGCCGGGAGCGACGGCTCGGCGGACGAGGTCCGGCTCGAGGGCCTGCTGGCCTACGGGCTGACCGGGAACCTGTCGCTGTCGATCCAGGCGCCGCTGACCTCGCGCTCGGTGTCGGGCGAACCGACCATCGACAGCGAGACCGGCGTCGGCGACCTGACGCTGCAGTTCAAGTACCGCTTCTGGCAGGACGACTTCG
>CAXAVQ010000420.1:0-2195 GCA_963971985.1 uncultured bacterium | reverse complement strand
AGGATTGAGCGATTATCGCGCGGGAACGAGGAAGCGGAACGGGTCCGACGCTCGGAAGCTGTCGGTCTGGTCGCCGCCACGCATCAGGTCTCCCGCGAGATCGAGCTTGCGCGAGCCGGATCCTTCTGAGAAGTCAACCCGTTTCAGATCCACCCAAAGGACGCTCGGCGCGGCGGTGTTCTCGTAGAAGTAGATCAGATTCTTCTGATCACTGACGGTTCGCCAGATGGTCGAGGAGATGTTGGGCTGGTCGGGCGTGGAGATGCCACGCGGCACGCTGCAGTTCCGTACCACGCTGAACACTGCGGCGACCGCCTCTTTCGCGTCGTCGGTCTGGGGAACCGCGTTGATATAGAACGACGCACGCACGAAACGATCGGCAGCGCGATTCGTGCCGGGCAGCATCACGGTCCCACCGATCTCCTGCCAGTACCGGTTCAGCGCGAGTTGCTGTTCGAAGACCGGCGAGTTGGTCATGACCTGATGGTCGCGGCTGTGGTGAACCACGAGTTCGCCGCCGATGTATTCAAGGATCGCCGAGTCGCCGGTGGCGTCGGACAGCGAAAGATGCAGCGTTCCGGGAGCTCCGTTCGGGGCCTCGACGGTGACCATGCGGTACTGCTCGCGTCGGGCATCGGCGACGGCCTCCTCGACGGTCGCGAAGTTGTCGAGCATGTACTGAGCCCACGAACTCACTACCAGCGCCGGGCGGGGGTCATCTTTCGGGGAGTATTCGCTCTCGACGAGGTAGAGCAGGTTGGCGACCAGCCCCTTCTCGTTCATCCCATCGGCCGTGCCGGCCTCGTACCCGCTGGCGACGACACTCCCGTACCGGCTGGTCCACGTGACGGACTGCTCGCCCATGCCGTTGTCGCGCTGCATACCCCTGGGGAACACCCAGAGGTTGGTGAACATGTCCTCCTTCCAGTCCATGCTGCGTCCGGTGATGATCTGATCGCTCGGCCCCAGGTACACCACGCGTGTGCACGCATCGGCGATCGGCGCGGAGGAGGCACCGAGTACAAGCAGACCGACGACCGAGACGGCGATAGAGAGGCGGCGGATCATGGCGAGACTCCTTTTCCGTGGGATTAGGCCCATGGTACTCCGGCCGATCGGCACGCTTCGCACGCAGGTCAGGACAGGCGGGCCGTCGAAAGACGCGACTCCACGAACCGGCGCGCCTCCGTGTCGGCCTCGAGCACATCGTCCAGCGAGCGGATCGGGTTTGTCCCAACGCTGCTCAGGGCCTCGCGCGAGGTCGGTCATCGTCCCGAAGTCTACGCGCCCCGCGAGGAACGCCCCGACCGACGCCTCGTTCGCGCCGTTGAACACCGCCCCGGATGTGCCACCGCGATCAATGACCTCGAAACCGGCCCCGAGAGCGGGGAATCGCTCCAGATCCGGATCGGCGAAGTCCAGTCGCGACAGTTCCCTCAGGTTCAGGCGCGGGGCCACGCCGGTGGGTCGATTCGGAGCGGTCAGGGCGTACTGGATCGGAGTCTTCATGTCGGGCATTCCGAGTTGCGCGATGACCGATCGGTCGGCGAACTCCACGAAACTGTGGACGATCGACTGCGGGTGAATCAGCGCGCCGAGACGATCGGTGCCCACGCCGAACAGCCACGCCGCCTCGATCAACTCGAGGGCCTTGTTGGTCAGCGAAGCGGTATCGATCGTCACCTTCGCGCCCATGTCCCAGTTCGGGTGGGCGAGGGCTTCTTCGGGCGTCGCGCTTCGGATGCGATCGCGCGTCCAGTCGCGCAGCGCGCCGCCGGAGGCGGTCAGCGTGATCCGCGACACCTCCGCCCCGCACACGAACGGCGGCTTACGGAAACCTGTGGCGTCGGAGTTCAGGCACTGCCAGACCGCCGAGTGCTCGCTGTCCACCGGGAGCAGCGCCGCGCCGGTGCGCTGCGCCGCCGCGACGACGATCTCGCCCGCGGCGACCAGCGTCTCCTTGTTGGCGAGCGCGACATCGATGCCCAGTTCGAGGGACGCCAGTGTCGCCGGCAGGCCCGCCGAGCCGACCATCGCACCGACCACCAGGTCCACGCCGCCATCCTCATGGCACGCGCGAACCAATTGCTCCGCGCCGTCCGCTCCGCGCAGCACGCGTTTCGGATCGAGCCCGTTGATCGGCGCGTCGGCATCGGCCAGAGCGATGCGCTGCACCCCGAGGGCCGACGCCTGTG
>CAXAVQ010000419.1:0-2199 GCA_963971985.1 uncultured bacterium | reverse complement strand
CCACCGACGACCAGTTCATCTCGCTCGGCCCGTCGCGTGCCAACGGCGTCTCGGCTGATGGCGGCGTCGTTGCCGGGGTGGAGTTTCTGCCCGAAGGAAGCCGGGCCTGGTACTGGACGCCAGACACCGGTCGCCAGTTCATCACTGGTCTCGGTGTCGAGGCGAACGCGACCGCGAGCGGCGTCTCCGCGGACGGATCAACGATCTTCGGAGGCTTGGATCTGCTTCCGTCGCGCGGCGTCGAAGTCGAGCCAGCGGGTTTCGCGTGGTCGTTTGAGACGGGCTTGCGCGTTCTCAGCAACTTCGAAGAGAGCTTTCTCCGTCCGGATCTCGTCGCTTCGAACGCCGACGGCTCGCTCATCGTGGGCACAGCGCGGGGTGGAACCGGCAGCGGCGCGGCGGTCTGGCTCGAGGGTTCGTCCATCCCGATCAATGGCGTGGACTACATCGAGAGTCTCGGCTACCGATTCCCGGACGGACTGATCGCGATCCGCATCACCGACATGACCGACGATGGACTGACCTTCGTCGGAACCGGGTTTTACAAAGGCGAGAGCGTCGGCTGGTTGGCCCGCGTGCCCAGCCCGGCGAGCAGCGTACTGCTCGCGCTATCGATGATCGGCGTGTGCAAGAGGCGCCGCTGATTCGCACCGCACATCGGAGTACGGGCACGGTCGCTGGACCAAATCAGCGTCAACACGATCCGCGCTTCGCTGAAAACCGGAACTTCCCATGAAGCAGCGCATCGAATCCATCCACAACGGGTTTCAGACCCGAACTCAGGAGCACCACATGTCAAAGCCAATCGGCCGGGCCGGCGCGATCCTCGCACTGGCAGCGCTCTCTCTCACGCCCGTTCTCAGCACCCAAGCCGGATCCACATCGGGCAGCCCGAAGGTGCAGATACTCGGATTGAACACCTCAGAGGGGCCCGGGGGTATCCAGCCCTACAGCATCTCGAACGATGGTCAGTTGATCGTCCTCCGAGCGGACTTCGAAGGTTCCGGTGACCGTTACCCGGGCTTCTGGACGCCGGGGACCGGTGTGATGCCCCTTGATGCACCTGCCTCGCTGGAGATGGTCGGAGCGAAGGTGTCTGCGGATGGCTCCACGATCGTCGGAGTAGTGAACGCGACTGGGGGATCGCGGGCGTTTCGCTGGCGAGGACCGGGTACTTTCGAGCGCTTCGAACCGCCGATCGGCATTGGCCTGACCACCGCCGTCGATGTCAGCGCGAACGGAAGTAAATTCGTGGGCACCACCGTCTTTGACTTTGACAGCGGCCTGGAGGGCTTTGTCACTACACCCGATGACAAACTGATTCCGATCGGACCGTCCCGCGGAGTGGCGATATCCGCAGACGGCACCGTCGTGGCGGGCGTCGAATTCCACCCGGAAGGGAGCCGGGTTTGGTACTGGACCCCGGAGACAGGAAGGCATGTCATCACGGCGATCGGCGACAACGCCCGCGCCGCCGCCCAGGGAATCTCACCCGACGGCTCAACCATCTACGGCGGCTGGGAAGTGCTCCCGTCTCGGGGGAGCACCGCCGAGCCATCCGGCTTCGCGTGGTCGTTCGATACCGGCCTACGCAGCCTCAGCAATTTCGGACCGACTTTTCTCCAGCCGACAATGGTTGCTTCCAACACGGACGGATCGATCATCGCGGGCAACGCGTGGAACGGGAGTTCCAGAACTCCGGCGATTTGGCTTGAGGGCTCGTCGCTACCGGTCAACGGTGTCGAGTACATCGAGGGTCTGGGATACCGATTCCCAGAAGGACTCGTCGGTATCAGCCTCACAGACATGACCGACGACGGCATGACCTTCATCGGCACCGGGTTCTACAAGGGCGAGAATGTCGGCTGGGTTGCGCGTCCATTCACCAGATAGAAGTCGTCGCTGAGCCTCTCCTCGCAGCGGCTATGATGCCTGCATGGAGCCCGACGATCATGTCTGCCTCTGCTTTCGCGTCTCGCTGCGAAAGATCCGCGCGTTCATGGAGCGCGAGGACCCGCCGGTGGCCTCGCTGATCAGCGAATGCCTCGGGGCGGGGACCGGTTGTCAGTGGTGCGTGCCGTTCCTAAAGGAACTGCATCGCCAGCACGCCGAAGGCGAGGGGCTCGGCCCGAACGGCGAGCCGGATCTCAAGGTCTCGCCGGAGGAGTACTCTTCCGGTCGCACGACCTATCGCAAGAC
>CAXAVQ010000418.1:0-2209 GCA_963971985.1 uncultured bacterium | reverse complement strand
AAGAGTCCTTCCACCGGATGGAAGCACAAAGTTGGGCGGCCGCCGAATCGGCGTCTGCTCAGTACCGCTCGGAGTCGTTGGCCGGCGAGCCGCCCCATTCGCTGGACTCGCGTCCGTTGATGGTGGTGCCGTTCTGGATGCCGTCGGTCACGCCTTCGATGAAGTCGTGGGGGAAGTTGAGCGTGGGCTTGCTGAGTTCGTCGAGCTGCTTGATCTGCTCCTGCGTGAGCGTGACTTCGAGCGAGCCGAGGTTGGCATCGAGCTGCTCGGCATTCTTGGCGCCGATGATCGTCGAGGTCACGCCGCAGCGCTGCCGGACCCAGGCGAGGGCGACCTGCGCCGGCGTGGCGGGCTTGTCGCCGACGGTCCGGTTCTTGGCGATTTCCTTGAGCTTGTCGACGATGTCAAAGGTTTTCTCGGTGAGGTATCGCGAGTCGGACTTGTAGCGTCCGCCACCGGTGTCGCCTTCGCGCGTGTACTTGCCGGTGAGGATGCCGCCCTTCAGCGGCGACCACGGTGTCACGCCGAGGCCGAGCTCGTTGGCCATGGGCAGCAGTTCGCCCTCGACCGTGCGCTCGACCAGCGAGTACTCGATCTGGAGCGCGATCAGCGGGGCCCAGCCGCGGAACTGCGCGATCATCTGGGCCTGGGCGACCTTCCACGCGGGGGTGTCGCTGAAACCGATGTAGAGCACCTTGCCGGAGGAGACGAGGTCGTCGAGGCCGCGCATAGTTTCTTCGATGGGGGTGTGGCGGTCCCAGAAGTGCAGCCAGAGCAGGTCGATGTAGTCGGTCTGCAGGCGGCGCAACGACTGGTCGACGGACTCCATCATGGCCTTGCGATGCGAGCCACCGCCGTTGGGGTCGTTGCGATACATGTTGCCGAGCCACTTGGTCGCGAGCACGGTGCGGTCGCGGGCCGGGAACTTGCCGCCGCCCTTGCGCTTGAAGTAGTCGCCGAGGATCTGCTCGGAAGCGCCTTTGTTGTAGATGTTAGCGGTATCGATGAAGTTGCCGCCGGCGTCGAGGTAGTGGTCGATGAGTTTGAAGGAGTCGTCGTCGCCGACGCCGAAACCCCACTCGGTGCCGAAGGTCATCGCACCCATGCACAGCGGGCTGACGCGCAGGCCGGAGCGTCCGAGGGTGATGTAGTCGGTCAGTGCGGGCATCGGCGGTTCTCCTCGTAGCGTTGGGAAGGGGTCGGGGAGAACAATAGGCCCGGCGGGACGAGGCGGTCAGTCGCGGTCGCTCAGGCGGGTCTCGATGCGGGCAAGCGTGTCGCGGATCTCGGTGAGCACGGCGAGGGACTCGGGGGAAGAGGCGACCGGGGCAGGGTCCTGCGCCACCGGGGTCGCCGGGGCTGCTCGGTCGTCGAGGTCCTGCGAGCCCACCACGCGATCGCGTTGGGTCAGCACCGCCTCGCGGAACTCGCGCGAGTCGCGGATGCCGACCATCGAGACCAGCGCCCCGCTCGCCGAACCGGCGTTGCCGGCGGTCTCGACGCTCATCGACTCGAGGTGGAGGTATCGCATCAGCGGGCCCTGGTTCATCTGCATGTCGGTGATCTTGTCGAGCGGGATGGCCTTCTCGGTGCGGAACAGCAGGCCCTTGCCGATCTTGAGCTTGCGGACGGTGAGCACGCAGGAAAGTTTGGCGAAGTACATCGTGTAGTACCACTGTGAAAACGCCCAGACGCCCAAGGGGACCAGCAGCAGAATGAGCGAGAAGCCGATCGTCGGGATCGCGAGCGCCAGCGCGAGGATCACGAACAGCAACGCGGAGCCGATGGTCGCACTGAGCACGTGGTACTTGATCGCCTCGGGTGTGAACTCCGCTTCTCGCAGGATTCGTTCTTCGTACACGGCTCGGTCCTTTCGGTGGGGCTTATCGCCTATTGGTTCCGAGTTTCGGCCACGAATTTTCGCAGCGCCTCGAAAGCCTGGATCGGGCTCATCCGGTCGAGGTCGAGGTTTTTGATCTCCTCGATGACCGGGTGTGGCACGTACTCGGTGAACAGCCCGAACTGGCCCGAGGGGTCGGCCCGCTGCTGGCGCGAAGCCGGGGCCCCGGACTGCTCGGCGGTCTCACCGATCGAGTCGTGGCTCACGCTCAGTGACGCGAGCAGATCGGTCGCCCGGTCGATGACCGGCGACGGCAGGCCGGCTAGGCGCCCGACGTGCACGCCGAAGGACCGGTTCGTCGCCCCGGGC
>CAXAVQ010000417.1:0-2261 GCA_963971985.1 uncultured bacterium | reverse complement strand
CGAAGCCGACCGGCGCCGCATCGAGCGATGAGGCGATCGCCAGCACGGTCAGAATGCACAAAGCCGCTCCGGCGCAGACCAATCTCTCGGTCGCGGGGATGCGCCCGGTCTTCGGCAGTTTCAGTGCGATCATGCCGGCCACGCCCAGCCCCCCGGCCTCGGGCCGTCATCAATCAAACCGGAACACGCCCTTGCGATAGCCGTACACATACGCCACGACCGTCGTCAGCATGAAGAACAGGATCCGGCCCCAGAACACCGAGTGGTACGCCGAATCCGGGTTGATGTTCGCGTAGGTCACCGCCCACGGGTAGAGGAAGATGACCTCGACGTCGAACACCAGGAACGTCATCGCGATGATGTAGAACCGGACGTTGAACCGCTTGCGGGCGGTACCGATCGGGACCATGCCCGACTCGTAACTCGTCCCCTTCACCGAACCGGGGCGGCTCGGGCCGATCACCAGCGACGCGACCACGTTCGCCACCGCGAAGGTCACCGCCATCAGCAGCAGCAGCAGGATGGGCCCGTAGTTGATGAGCTCGAGGCCCAGGGTGCTGGTCATGGTCGATCCCGTATTCGGCATGGGCCCGAGTATACCGTCGGCTCAGTTCGTGTTCAGGCCAGTCAGTTCAGCGTCAGTTCAAGGTCAGGGGCATGGGCTGCGGCACCGGCTGGCGCTTCGGCTGCAGGGCGATCCCCAGCGGGATCCGCTTGCCGTCCGGGCCCTTCGGCGGGATGCCGTCCTCGTCGATCATCCGCTGGATCGCCATCACGCCCTCGATCAGTTGCTCCGGGCGGGGCGGGCAGCCGGGGACATAGACGTCCACCGGCAGGAACTGGTCGCACCCCTGCACCACGGCGTAGGTGTCGAACACGCCGCCGGTCGAGGCGCACGCGCCCATCGAGATCACCCACTTGGGCTCGGCCATCTGCTGGTAGATCCGCTGGAGCACCGGCATCGTCTTGATCGAGATCCGCCCCGCCACGATCATCAGGTCGGCCTGGCGCGGGCTGAAGCGCATGACCTCGGCCCCGAACCGGGCGAGGTCGTACCGGCTGGAGGCGGTCTCCATGAGTTCGATGCCGCAGCAGGCCGTCGCGAACGGCATGGGCCACAGCGACGAACGCCGACCCCAGTTGATCACCCGCTTGAGCTGGGTGGTCATGAATCCTTCGGCGGTGATGGCGGCTTCCAAACCCATGGAAATCGGTCCTTCCTGGAGTGCATCCGCCCGCTTGGATGCGGGCTCCGGGCAGCATCGCTGCCGCGGATGGGAAGTGTAGTCGGTTGCGTCCGTTCGGTCAGCCCAAGTCCGCTCGGTCAGGGGATTCCCGGCCCCCACCCGCACAACCGATACAGCCGGATCCATCAGAGGCCGCGCTCGCCCTCACGGTCGATCCCCTCCGCCCGATAGCCGATCCCTCCCCGAGACCGCGTCTCGACGGAGGACCGCCCATGCGCCACCTGCGCTCTCGTATCGCCATCGCCGCTCTGACCGCCCTCGCGGGCCTCTCGATCGCCGGGGCCCAGACCCAGAGGCAGACCCAGAGCCCGGAGCAGGTCGCCTCGATGGACGCCGCCGTCGGCAAGGCCTTCGAGCAGGCCCAGCTCTCGCTGGCCGAGGGACGCGTCGCGGAGGCCGACCGGCTGCTGCGCATCGTCCTCAAAACCGACCCGGATCAGCAGCGGGCCGCCACCATGCTCCGGACCCTCTACACCAACTACGGCCTCGAACTCGCCGTCGATGAGAGCAGTCTCTCGCTCGTCCGCGACCAACTCGGCGAAGACAACCGCGACTTCGCCCGCTACGAGTCGCGCCACTTCGTCGTCCTCTCCAACGCGCCGCGCGACTGGACCAACCAGCGCCTCGCCCTCCTCGAGCGCACCCACTTCCAGTACACACGCATGATGAAGCTCATGGGCCTGCAGTCCGTCCCGCCCGCGAACAAACTCATCTGCGTCCTGTTCGACGAGCACACCGACTACGCCGCCTTCGCACGGCGCACCGACCGCGTCGAAGCGCCGTGGGTCGCCGGCTACTACGCCTCGGGCTCCAACCGGATCGTGATGTACGACGACGCCACCGGCCCGACCTTCGCCGAGGCCAATCGCCAGATCGAACAGCTCCAGCAGCAGGCCGAGCAGGCCCGTCGCCAGGCTCGCTCCGCGCACCGCTCGCAGATGGACCGCGCCCAGGACTACGCCAAGCGCGTCCGCGAGCACGCCGATCGCGAGGCCGAGCGCATCCGAGCCCTCG
>CAXAVQ010000416.1:0-2265 GCA_963971985.1 uncultured bacterium | reverse complement strand
GTTCCCGATCCTCATCGGCGTCGTCGAGGCGGAGGCCATCAAGCGGCGCCTGCAGGGCATCGAGCTCAAACGCCCGCTCACGCACGAACTCATGATGTCGATCATCGACGCGTTCGGCGGCACGCTCAAAGAAGTCCGGATCAACGATCTCAACGACCACACCTTTTTCGCGCTGCTGATCATTCACACCGATGACGACCGGGTCATGGAGATCGACAGCCGCCCGTCCGACGCCATCGCGCTCGCGGTCGCCGCGGAGATCCCCATCTTCGTGGAAGAGTCGGTCATCGATTCGGCCATGAGCGATCTCTGACCGCTCGCACGACCTACACTGCGCGAGGATGAACGACGGACCCGCACAACCCGCGCCCCTTTCGCAGCACGCCGACGGCACAGCGCTGTCCTGGGCTCCGTTTCTGACCGCGCCCGTCGAGCCGATCCCAGGCTGCATCAAGAAACGCGATGAGGAGTTCCTCGTCGAGGAGCTGCCCCGGTACGAGCCCTGCGGCGAGGGCGAGCACATCTACCTGTTCGTCGAGAAACGCGGGCTGTCCACGTCCGACCTGCTGCGCATCATCGCCGACCACTTCAAGGTCGGTCAGCGCGACATCGGTTACGCCGGCATGAAGGATAAGAACGCCATCACCCGGCAGGTGATCAGTGTCCACCTGCCCGGGCGTCGCCCCGAAGAGTTCCCGATGCTCCAGCACGATCGCGTCGGCGTGCTCTGGGCCGACCTGCACACGAACAAGCTCCGTCGGGGCCACCTGCTCGGCAACCGGTTCTCCGTCTGGATACGCGACACCGACGCGCGGCGCGTTTCCGATGCCCATCGCATCCTCCGCTTCCTCAGCGCCCGGGGCATGCCGAACTTCTACGGCCACCAACGTTTCGGCACCCGCCGGCGCAACCACGAGCTCGGTCGGCTCTATCTCCGCCGGGAGTTCGAGGCCCTGCTCGACCTGCTGCTCGGCCCGGACCCGAACATGCCCAACCTCAACCGCGTCGCACGCGAGGCCTATACCAACGGTGACTACCGCGCCGCGCGAGAAGCGATGCCCTCCGGCCAGCGCACCGAGATCGCCGCGCTGCACGCGCTCGAGAAGGGTCGCAAGCCCGCCGACGCCGTGCACGCCGTCGCCCTGATGCAGCGCGTGTTCTGGGTGACCGCCTGGCAGAGCGCGATCTTCAACCGCGTGCTCGCGAGACGGCTGTCCGAACACACCGAGTCCGAGGAGCCCGGCTCGGCCCTGACGATGCTCCGCGCCGGAGACATCGCCTTCAAGCACGATAACCACGCGATGTTCCGGGTCGATGAGCAGACCGCCGCCGACCCCGAGACGCTCGAACGCATCAAGCGCCGCGAGATCAGCCCGACCGGCCCGATGTTCGGCGTCAAGACCATGCTCTGCGACGGCAAAAGCGCCGAGGTCGAGCGCGAGGAACTCGAGAAAGAGGGCGTTTCGATGGAAGCCCTCGAGAAGGCGGTCAAGACGCTCGGCGAATCCGTCGCGGGCACCCGGCGTCCCCTGCGAACTCTCGTGACCGATCCCGAAGTCGAGGGCGGCGTCGACGAGAACGGGCACTACATCCGATGCGCGTTCGACCTCCCCGCCGGCTCGTTCGCGACCATGCTCGTGCGCGAGTTGCTCAAGTCCGATCGCATCGAGTGTCGCCAGTCCCTGAGTTTCGACCCCGGCGCTGAAGCCCTTGACGAGACCGAGGACACCGACGGATGAACGAGCAGCGAGCAGACGATAGAGCCGACATCAAGGTGGTCTGCTTCGACCTCGGCGGCGTTATCGTGCGGATAGCCCGGTCCTGGGCCGAGGCCTGCGCCGCGGCGGGCATCGACGTACGCGAGCACGACTCGTTCGTAGCCCCGGACCTCCAGAGCGGGCGTCGCGAACTCTCCGACGCGTACCAGATCGGTCGGATCGACTGCCAGGCCTATTTCCTGCGTATCGCTGAGCACAGCGCAGGCCTCTACGATCCCGCCGAGATCGAGGCGATCCATCGCGCCTGGGTGTTCGATCCCTACCCCGGTGACGAACAGCTCATCGACGAGCTGAACACCATCGAACGAGTCCGCACCGCCTGTCTCAGCAATACCAACCACAGCCACTGGCAGGATCTGAAAGCCGAGACCGATGGGCGCTGGCGCGTCGAGGCCATCCGGAAACTCCACCCCCGCCTCGTCTCCCACGAACTGAACGCCGTCAAACCCGAAGCACGGATCTATCGCGAGGCGGAGCGTCGGCTGAG
>CAXAVQ010000415.1:0-2266 GCA_963971985.1 uncultured bacterium | reverse complement strand
GGCATCGCTCCGGACCACATCGGCACGCTGCGCGAAGCGGGCGTGCGCGGCATCGCGGTGAGCGGCGTGGTGTGCGCTGCGGACGATCCGGGGGCGGTGGTGGAGCGGCTGGTTGGGGCGATGAAGGCTGGCTAGTTACTCCGGGATCAGCGCCTCGAAGTCGAGCGTGGACCAGTCGAAACCGATAGCTCTCTCGTATCCGCGATCCAGTCGAAATCGAATGGCGCGAGCGTTCCCGAGCACGATGTACCACTGCGGCGGGGTAAGAACTGACGCCAACTCATCGAGATCCACATCGGCCTCGTTCAAGACATCAAGGTAATCCAAGACAGATCCAGCGTCGTCGAGGTCTAGCGGTACTTCGCGGAAACGGTCATCGAGCCACTGCATGCGAACATCCTCGGCACGCCTGTATGTCTCAGTGATCTGCTGCCACTGAGCGCTCAGCGGCGCACGCTGCTCGGGTGTCAAGTCCGGCAACTCAAGCGCCATTCGGATCAGCTCAGATCCACGAATGGCGTGTTCGATCGGGCGAATCAAGTCGTAAGAGTCGTGTAGCGATTGTTTCGACAGCAGTGCGACCCGATACTTGCGTGCATCCGCCGAGCCTGCGTGATCGTCGAACAGCGTGTCCGGTATCTTCCATAGTCGACCCAGCAGTTCCTTTGCCTTATCGGCTGCTTGGTCGTAAAGCGCGTGTTCGTGCTCGCCATCATGGTCGATCATGCGATATCGCGTAGAAAACGAGTACTCCTCGGCCAATTGGAAAGCCTCGAGAACCTGACGGGCTGCCTTGTGCGCCTCTTCCCTTTTCTCACGCAGCGCCTCTCGAAAGGTTGGGTCGGCTGCGAGCTTTGGCGCGACGTGATGGAATAGGACCAACGGGTCAAAGGTCTCACCGAGCGAGTCGTACTCGCTGGGTTGACTCCATCGTTCGAAGTCACGGGTGATCAGATAGTCGCTCCACACGGCTTCGGGGGCAGGCTCGGCGATCACGCGTATGCGCTCGACCATCTGAGACTCAAGCCGTTGCTGAGCTTCCATGATCTGCTTCCGCTTCTCGACAACAATAGCTCCAGCGTCGGGGTCTTCCGCGTAGAGGTCGTCGACACCGCCCGCCACGCGAACACGCTGAAGGTGGTCCCGGATCAGCGCCCCCATCAGCTGATTCATGCCCTTCAGCGCGCCTCGATGCTCTTTCACAACCTGAGCGATCAACTCGGATTGCTGTTCCGTGAGATCGAAGTGCAGACGCAAGAGGGCGAGTTCATCGTCGACGCCGCCCACGTAGCCGCTGTAGGGATGTCCCGTCGGACCGTAGAAGTCACGGTCTTGCTGGGTAAACCCGACCGGCGGCAGAACCGCGATCATCGCGCAAACGAGAAGCACTGCACGCATCATGGGTATCGCTCCTTTGCCACTGACTGTAGCGGATGGATCCGGGCCGGTCGCGGTTCTAACTACACCACCAAGCCGGCCAACCTCAGCAGCTTCAGCACCACCGCGCCCGATGACGCGAAGTGTTCGACGATCTGGACCTGGCGGTGCTCGCGATCGGTGGCGTCGGCCAGCGCATCGAGCAGGCGCTGGGCTTCGGCGAGTTCGTCTTCGGTGAACGCGTCGCGCAGGGCGAGCGCGTCGAAGGGGAGGCGCTGCGACGCCTCAAGGAACGCGCTGCCGGCGGCGGTGATGTCGGCGCGGTAGCGGCTTTGGCGGGCGCGGAGGGAGTCGGGGCGGGGGGTGGAGTCGTTCATGGCGTGGGCCTTTCGGGTTTGGGTATGTGTGCGGGTCCGTGGAGCTGGATCAGTTGCCGGGCGAGTTTCAGGGCTGGGCGGCGGACGCTGGGAGCAGGTCGGACCAGTCGATCGTCAAGGCATCCGGATCGATGCCGACGCGCCGGGACGCCGCCTCGGCGAGCGAGCGGCGCAGGGCCTCGCTCTCGGTGCGGGCGAGCAGGTACGCGCTGAGGGCATCGGTCAGGCGACGGGCGTGGGCGTGGTGGCGATCGGAGCGGGCGAGCAGCGACGCCTCGGTTTGCGCGATGCCGGCGAGCACCTCGTCGCGCAGGCCGATGACGACGGCGCTGACATCGAGGCGTTGCTCGGGCGAGAGGGGGTCCTCGGGGCCGAGGTTGTGCGACTCGCGCACGATGCGCTCGGCCTCGGCGTGGAGCGACGTGAAGCGCTGGTCGAGGCGTTCGCGCTCGGACGCGCTGATCGCCCGGATCAGCGCCTCGTGCTCGGCGCGAAGCGTGTCGATCGCGCCG
>CAXAVQ010000414.1:0-2307 GCA_963971985.1 uncultured bacterium | reverse complement strand
CGATGCGGGCCTGCGCCACCTGGCGCTCGAGGATCTTCTCCTCGTGCATCTTTGAGGCGACCTTGAACATGTGGCTGTGCTGGCGGATGAGGTTCGCCAGCGTGTCCGCCTGCTTCGACAGCGAGGGGTGCAGCTTGGTGATCTTCGGAGAGCCCTTCTTGAAGCCGAGGTAGAGCTCGAGCCCGAGCGGGAGCGCCTTGGAGACCAGCGTCATGTTCGTGCTGTTCTTGAGGATGCGCGACATGTTCTGGCCGAAGCCCTGCTCGCTGTCCCAGACCAGCGCCTCCTTGATGCCAACCATCTGCTCGGCGAGCGCCTTACCGCCATAGCCGAAGATGAACGACTGCATGACCTCATTGGCGCCCTCGACGATGAGGTTGATGCGCGAGTCGCGGAAGGCCCGCTCGACCTCGTTCTCGGTCATGTAGCCCTCGCCGCCCATGATCTGGACGGCGTCGTTGACGGCTCGCCAGCCCATCTCCGAGCAGAAGGTCTTGCAGATGGCCGTTTCGATGCGGATGTCGTTATCGCCACGATCGAGGAAGCCGGTGGTCATGTAGAGCATGGCGTCCATGGCGTACGTCAGAGCGCCCATCCGAGCGATTTTCTGACGCACCAGATCGAAGTCGCCGAGCGGGCGCTGGAACTGGTACCGCGTCTGCGACCACTTGATCGCCTGGTTCATGCAGCGCGTCGCTGAGCCGAGCATGCCGGCCGACAGCGTGCAGCGACCGTAGTTCAGGCAGGTCAGCGCGACGTTCAGGCCCTTGCCCTCTTCGTGGAGCAGGTTGAACTTGGGAACCTTCACGTTGTTGAACTTGATCCGGGCCTGCCACGTGCCCCGGATGCCGCACTTGCTGCGGTTCTTCGAGAAGATATCGATGCCCGGCATGTCCGGCGTGCAGACCAGCGCGGTCACTCGCTCCTTGCCGTTGGCCAGCTTCTGCTTGGCCATGACCGTGAACAGGCCCGAGATAGCGCCGGAGGTCGCCCACTTCTTCTCGCCGTTGAGGATGTAGTGCGCGCCGTCTTCGGAGAGCTCGCAGCGGGTCTGCTGGCCGCCGGCGTCGCAGCCGACATCCGGCTCAGAGAGGCAGAACGCGCTGACCCAGTCCTGCGCGAGGTGGGGGAGCCAGATCTTCTTCTGCTCCTCGTTGCCGAAGAGCATGACCGCCTTGCAGCCGATCGACTGGTGCGCCGAAACCAGTACTGCCGTGGAGCCGCAGTACTCGCCGATCTTCTCGAGCACACGCACGTACGACGTGATGCCCAGGCCCATCCCGCCGTACTCCTTGGTGATGGTCATGCCCATCACACCCATGGAGAACAGCCGGTCGATCACCCAGCGCGGGATCTCCTGCTCCTGGTCGATCTGGATAGCCGGGTGCTCGTTACGCATGTACTCGTCGAGTTCGGCGATGAGTTGATCGCAGCGAGCCGTTTCCTCGGCGTCCTGCTGCGGGTACGGGTGCATCAGCTCTTCGCGGTAGTTGCCCCAGAACAGGTTCTGGACGTGGCCCATCTCCTCGGGGTCGGGCCCGAGCAGCACTTCGGCGTCCGCGAGCATCTGGGCATCTTTCTTCGAGATGCCCTTCATGTTCTTCAGATCGGCCTTGATCGACGAGTTGTTTCCGCTCATGGCGTTCTCCTGGGGCAGACTCGGTACAGCGGTTGCGCCGGCCGAGAGATGGTTGGTCGTTCTCACGTGGGGTGGCGATCCTGGCCACCGGTTGTCTCCGATCCGGTCCGATCAGCCGCCGGTCGCGGCGGGGGCGGGGCGGGCGGTTTTGGGCTTGCTCGATTTCTCGAAGAAGGCCTGGATCGCCTTCTTGGCTTCGTCCGTGTGGCGCAAACGAGTCAGCTCGGTGCGCTCCATTTCGAGCGCCGCGTCCCAACCCGAGACCAGGCCCTTCTGCACGCACCCGACCACGGCCTTCGCCGCCTCGGTATCGGGCAGATCGTTACCGATGAAATTCAGGGTCGCCCGGACGTGGGGTTTGACGTCCTCGTTGGCGATGCAGCGGGGGGTCACCGAGGCGTTCGACATCGGCACCACCTTCGGCACCTTCGCGAGCTCGCGCGCCCGGTTGAGCAACTGGTCCGGCTCGACGAGTTCGCTCAGAAGCCCCTCCTGTAGGGCCTCGACGCTGGTCATCGTCTCGCCGGTCGCGGCCTTGAGAATGGCCTTTTCCGAGTCCATACGGGCGGGAAGCAGGTTGGTCCCGCCCCAGCCGGGGCAAATCCCCAGTCCAGCCTCGGGAAGGCCGATCGGGAACGGCTTGTCGGTTTTCGCCCCGATCAGGGTGT